>CALBCO010000136.1 GCA_937927265.1 uncultured Verrucomicrobiae bacterium
CGCGGAATCAGGAAACTGAGAGCCGCCTTGTTCAACCGCCGGATGCGGAAAACCGCACGTCCGGTGGTGTGGAAGGCTCACGGGGCGCAATCCCCGTGAGCCCATCCGATCAAAACCATGCCGTTCAACCCTGGTACCCGAACTTACGCAGTAGCGTTTTGGAGTGCGGTGCGACAGTACTGCTTTTCCGTCGGTCCACTCCCGGAGACGATGGCCAGTGGGCGACTCACGCGGGTCGAGGCACAGACAAGAATGTCTGTGCCGCCGTCAACATCTGACGGAAAGCGTGGTGTCGGGAATCATGCCGCTGACCGTCCGGATGCAGGGGAAATGGAAGAGTGTACTGTTGGATTCGATGTCCGGCGTCATGGAGAAAAAAGTCGGGTGACTCATGTCTGATGATGACCGGCCCGCTGAGAAACCGTTCACCCAAAAGTGAAACTTTCAGCGCCGCGCTCATGATTCAGGGAGGTCACCGAATCATTCGCCCGAAGCCGGGCGGCGGCAGGCGTTCAAGTGCCGGCGATGAACGGGCGCTTTGGGGCTGGAGATCTCCCCACACTTCGAAAGTGCCGCCGCCGCCGCGGACGCCAACGCTGTTCAGTTCATCAACGGAGCCTGAGCCGGTCAGGCCGGCGTTCTGGAGAGCGGGGGCGCCGCATTGTTTTCCCGATCGCAATGCTGGATTGCCTCAATCCCGATGCGGTGATGACGGAAACATTCCACCGGTCCGGGTGATCATCGTTGCTGCTGCTCGCAACGGGCGTATTTTTCAATCAACGCCGCATACGCCTCAGGGTGTTGTGGAAGGATTTCACTGCCAGCAATCGGATTCGTGAATCCGGCCACGATGTCGGACCAAGCCAGAGGTTGACCGATATGCAAATAGTATCCGTGTGCTGCTCGCAAAGCGGCTCCGAGCGCAGCGCTTTTGGCGACTTCGATGCGGGCGACGGGGCAATTCATCACGTCGGCCATCACTTGCAGGATCGTCGTGTTCGTTGAAGCGCCGCCCGTGGCGAGGATGCGGCTGGGGCGCACATTCATCCATTGCGAATGCAGTCGCATTGCCATCATTTGCGCCTCAACAACGGCGCGGCAGTTGGCGGCGGCGTTGTTCGGGTCCAGATCAAACCGATGAATACCGGGCCGGTTCACGCGCGGGACAATCTCGGCCTCGAACCAGGGCAACAGAATCGCGCCATTATTACCGGGCGGTGTGCGGGTAATGGCTTGGTTGAATCCCGCCCAATCGAGTCCATACAGGTCACGGACTTTCTCACGGGCCAGCGAACCGTTCTTAAAACAGATCAGGCTCATGTAATCGCCCGTGGGCGCGCCGAATACGTGGCCTTCCCCGTGAGTGTCCACACGGCATTCCTGCATGTAACCGAAATAGGTATCGGAGGTGCCGAGACTGATTGCGACCAGGCCGGGACGAATCAGGCCGAGGCCGATGACGCTGCAGGGATTGTCGCCCGACCAGACCAGCGCCAGCGCGTTTTCATTCAGGCCGAAGCGGCGGCTGACCGGGCCGATGACATGCCATGCGGGCACGAGTGGCGGGAGTTTTTGGGCGAGGTCCGGGGCGGTGGCGGCAAGCGCAGCGGGATGCCATTGTTTGCGGCGAATGTCCATCAGGTTCATCCCGGCCCCGTCGCCGTGATCCAGGGGAGCAATCTTCCCTGCCAGCAAGCCGGCGAGATAGGAGCTGACCAGCGCGATATGGGCGGTCGCGGCATAGGCAGACGGCTCGGTTTTGTAGAACTTCCGAATCTGCGGGCCTGTGAACCGCTCATACGCATCGGAGCCGGTCGCTTCGGCCATCGCAGCGATGCCGCCGAGCGCCTGCCGGATTTCCTCACATTCGGAGCTTGTGGAGGAGTCCATCCAAATGGGCGAAGTCTGCCGGGCCAAACGGCCGTCGGCTTTGAGATAGACCGAGCCGTGTTGCTGGCCCGAACCGCTAACGGCCACGATGTCCCGCAGCGGCACGCCGTCTTTCTTCATCTTGGCGAACATCAAGTCAAGAGCCTCGGCCCACATTTGCGGCGGGCTGTGTTTGACCAGTGGGTCGGGGTGGGGGAGCACGCCGTTGACCGTCCGGTAATGGGGCAGTGCTTGGTCGAAGTTGAGCGAGGCTTCGTAGGCGATGCGTCGCGCGGCAAAGTCAATCACGATTGCCGACAAGCTTTGCGTGCTGGAATCCAATCCAAGAAACAATTGTGCCATGACATCATCCTTTCAGGCTGACTTCTAGCACCCCCACGCCCAAATCGAAACTCCAAAAATTACTCCTGTTCGTGCTACAAATGCCTCAGGGAGTATCTGAAAATATCAGTTGTAGCCGCGAGCTTGGTTGCGGTCCGGTGGGAGTGGCTTGTTTTCCCAATCCACGAGAAGGCGTGCGACTACAAGAACACGCTCCCAAGGGCGATTGCCCGTCGGCCGGCAGCGAAGTTGCAGAGTACCGCTTGCGTTTGGCCAAAGCACCGGTTATAAGGGCCAATCAATGACAGGTGCAGAGCGGTGTTGGTCGGTTGTGGTGGTATGGCGCGGACGTGGTTGTGCGGCGTCCGCGGAATTGCCGGGGTGGAGTTGATCGGGTTTGTGGATTTGTGGCGAGTCGGAGGGCAGAGACCAGCCAACGCGTGAACGTGGAGGAACTATGAAACCAGTGACGATGGGGTTGATTGTCGGCAACCGGGGATTCTTCCCTGTGGAACTGTGCAAAAGCGGCCGGGCAACGATGCTCGACGTGTTGAAGCAAGCGGGGGTCAAAGTTGTGACCTTGAGCACCACCGAGACAAAGTTCGGTAGCATCGAGAGTGTCGAGGATGCGCGGAAGTGTGCCGCATTGTTTGACGAGCACCGGCAGAAAATTGATGGCGTGATCGTGACGTTGCCCAACTTTGGTGACGAACGAGCGGTGGCCAACGCCTTGCGCTGGTCAGGGCTGAAGGTGCCGGTATTGGTGCACGCTTTCCCTGACGAACCCGGCAAGATGGTGATGGGGGGCCGCCGCGATGCATTCTGCGGGAAGATGTCGGTGTGCAACAATCTTCGGCAATATGGGATCCCCTTCACGCTGACCCGGTTGCACACGAGCGAGCCGACCGGAGAGAGTTTCCGACAGGACTTGGCTGATTTTGCAGTGACTTGCCGGGTGTTGCGGGCTTTGCGCGGTTTGCGAATTGGCGCACTAGGGGCGAGGCCCGCAGCGTTCAATACGGTTCGCTACAGCGAGAAGTTGCTGGAGCAATCCGGAATCAGCGTGGAGACATTGGATCTGTTTGAGCTGTTCGGCTGGGTGGGCCGGTTGGCCGACAACGACCGGCAGGTGAAAGCAAAGCTCAAAGAGATTACCGGCTATGTGAATGCACAAGCGGTGCCCGCGCCCGCATTGTTGAAGATGGCCAAGTTCGGCGTGGCCGTGGACAACTGGATGAAGGCCAAAGAACTCCACGCGACGGCCATCCAGTGTTGGACGGCGATGGAGGAGTTTTTCGGTGTTGTGCCCTGCGCGATGATGAGCATGATGAGCAACCTGTTGCATTCGAGCGCGTGCGAGGTGGACATCATGGGCACGGTGGCGATGTACGCGATGGCGCAGGCTAGCGGCCGGCCAAGCGCATTGGTGGATTGGAACAACAACTACGGGGATGATCCGGACAAGGGCGTGATTTTCCATTGCAGCAATCTGCCCAAGGATGTGTTTGAGACGGAAGGCACGGGGGCGCCAAAACTGGATTATCAGGAGATTATTGCCGGCAGCGTCGGCAAGGAATGCACCTATGGCACCGTGGTCGGCAGGATGAAAGCAACGCCCCTGACCTATTTGCGCGTAAGTACTGACGACGCCGCGGGGAGAATCCGTACCTATCTCGGCGAAGGCGAATTGACGAATGATCCACTGAACACTTTCGGTGGCTATGGCGTCGTGCGGGTTCCGAATTTTCAAAAACTGCTGGCGTATATTTGCCAGAATGGCTTCGAACATCACGTGGCCGTCAACCCGAGCAGCATTGCCGATGGCGTCCAAGAGGCGATGAGTAATTATCTCCGTTGGGACGTGTATCGTCACCGGTGATTCACAGCCGGTTATAAACAAATACGTTTCCGCAGTGTTGGGTGAATCCACCGGAAGGAAAAACAGAGCAGCATAGGCTGTCATGAGAATGGTAATCCCCATCACCGGGGCCGCTATCGTGGCGACCTTAACCCCTGCGGCGTCATTGGGAGTGAACTCCCCCCGTTTCATCGTCAACTGCCACACCCGATAAGCTTCAAACCGACTTTGCTTCCCCGCCTATGGAACGCCGGCTGCGGGCATGGTGGTTTTGGATGACGCCCAAAGTTTTATCGGAAGGGGTTGCCAAGGATATCGCGGCGATGGAACGCGCGGGCATGGGCGGCGCATTGATGATGACCCACGAACCGTCGCAAGGTGCGCTCAGGAGCGGGGAAAAGCTGCAACCGGCGCCCTATAACAGCGCTACTTACCTGGAACTGCGACGCCAGGCCTTTAACGATTTCGCCACACGCGGGATGCAGGCCGACCGCGGACTGGATGACGCGGTGGTCGCATCGGCCGCCGATGCGCGCGGGCCGTATGGGCCGCGATACACGGCGTTGACGCACGGCGGCCACGGGAATTTTTTCCAGGATCACACCGGTCAATGGTGGGCGTGCGTGTTCAATCAGCCGAGCCAAGCCGGTAGCCCGTATTGTTCTTTGCCGGAATGTTGGCCGGCCTTGGCCCCGATGTGCTGGGAAGGCGACCGAATTTTGCCGGCGGCAACGGGAGTGTGATCCGTGATGGGCGGCGTAGTTGCCACGGGAGTAGGTCAAGTCTCTCCGAGACCGACCGTGCTGGCCGGGTTGGGCCGTTGGATGCCGTGGGCCGGTGCAGTGCGTAGGACGGGTCTGTTGCCCGGCCATTCTTTGCATGGGTCGGATGGGCGGGACACCCGTCCCACGTGAGCGCTGCATTGCCGGGCCAGCCGGGATTTGCTACAACGCAGCCACCAACCATGCCCACCAAGTACAATCTGCAGGAGTTGAAGTTCGACAGGAAAGCTTTGGCCCGACCAGGTTACGGAGTGAAAACCGCCACCAACGTAACGGCGAAACTGCCGGCCACGCAATTCGTGTTATTGCCGCGGCTGTTGCCGGCCAAGGCGTTTTCGTTCCCGTATCATTTGCACCGGTTCGCCGAGGAATTGTTCATCGTGCTCGAAGGCACGATGCTGTTGCGGACGCCCCACGGTGTTCAGAAACTCAAGCAGGGCGATGTGGTCTTTTTCGAGAAAGGACCAACCGGCGCGCATCAACTCTACAACCCTGGCCCGCGTCCGTGCGTGTATCTCGACCTGCGGATCACGCCCGGTTTTGATGTTTGCGAGTACCCGGATTCCGGCAAGTTGCTCGTCGCGCCCGAAGGCGGCATCTACCGGAAAAATTCGGCGGTCGGCTATTTCGACGGCGAAGAAAACCCGCTGACCCATTGGACGGCGGCGCAGCGAAAGAAGAAACGACGGAGGAAATGACCGATGAATGTCCTGAAACTTGCGGTGGTCTTCTTGCTCGCCGGGCCGGCGCTGGCGGCGGACCGGGCGTTGGTGTTCACGAAGGCGTCCGGGTACGAACACAGCATCGTGGTTAACAAAAACAAACCGCTGAGCATCGCCGAGCAACGACTCAAGGAAATGCTCGAAGCGCGCGGGTTCATCGTCGAGGCGACCAAAGACGGCACAGTGTTTGACGGCGATTTGACGCGGTTCAAGATGTTCGTGTTTTTCACGCACGGCGATCTGTTCGAGGCCGGCAAGGACGGCCAACCGCCCATGACGCCCAACGGCAAGGAGGCGTTGCTGAAGGCGGTGGCGGCCGGCACGCCGTTTGTCGGGCTGCATTCGGCGTGCATGGCGTTCGTGCGGAAAGACGGACCGCTCGATCCGTATCTGGCGATGGTCGGCGGCGAGTTTCAGGCGCACACGTGGACGCAAGATGGAACGATTGTGGTCGTGCCGCCAGCGTTGCCGGGGTTGGAAAAGTTGCCGGGGCCGGTCACGGTGCGCGAGGAATGGACAAAATTCCGCAATCTCGACCCGAATATCCGGGTGATTTTGGCGTTGGGGACGAAAAACATGGACTCGGTCAAAGGCAAGGCGTATCAGGATTTGCCGTTCTATCCGGTGGCCTGGGTGAAGATGCACGGGAAAGGCCGGGTGTTTTACAACTCGATGGGGCAGGAACAACCGGTCTGGGACACGGAGTTGTTCAAGGTAACGATGGAGGCCGGCTGGACTGGGCACTGGGTAAGACAAGCACGGAGGCGACGCCGAATCTGTTGCACGCAATCCCCGTCGCGGCGGTCAGGAAATAGGGCTGCCTTGTCTCCGGTTTTCGGACGCGGCAACCTTCTGGGAACAAGGTTTTGGTTGGCAAGTTTGGCGTGACAATCGCCGGTAGATTTACTAGGCATTACCGACATGACCGCGGTTGGTTTTTCCTTCAACAGCGGTGCGACGGCTCTCAGCAGTTCGGGTGAGCGGCCCAGAAGCGTCAACACCAGAACCCATCAACCGACGGCCCGCTTCTTTGCTATCGGAACTGCGCGCCGCCGTGGACACGGGCAGCGGGGCGAGGAAAGGAAACCATGAAAAAACTCATCAGTATTTTGATTACCGGCACGTTGCTCGCGTTCGGGATGGGCACGGCCCCGGCGGTGGATTCGTCGTGGTGGGCGGATGTGGACACGTCGAGTTGGTATGCGTTCAACGCCACGAGCACGCCCGACGCGGGCGAAATCGGTCTGCAAGCTTGGCGCGGCCCCGCCGGCCAGCACGGCCGACCCACGCGGGTTGACCACCAGTTTGTCTATCACGGCCAACCGCTGAAGTTCTGGGGGTTCAACCTCGGCTATGAGCAGGCGGCGCTGGCGGCCACCAACTACGACCAGATGGCGCCGTTTTACGCCAAGTACGGGGTGAATCTGATCCGGTGGCACAAGATTCTCGAACATTGGTCGCCGTTACGCCCCGGCAGTGGCCCGCACAATTTCTGGCTGCTGAACGAAAGCCCCGGCGGCGGGATGGAGCGGTTCGATTACGGGATGAAAAAACTCAAAGAGGCCGGCATCTACGTGAATTTCTCGCCCTCGTGGCACATCGCGCTCAGCCCCGGCGATTTCGCCGACGTGCCGTATTGGGAGGAATTTTATCGGTCCTACGGCGGCAACACCAATCATCCAACCCGGCCGTTTGTCAGCACGGAAAACGGTTACGGCTCGATCCCGGCGTTCATTTATTTCTTGGAGGAGTTTCAGGAATTGAAGATCAAACAGATCGAGAGTTTACTCAACCACACGAACGTCTTTACCGGCGTCCGCTACGCCGACGAGCTGCAGGTGGTGATGGTGGAGATGCACAACGAGACCTCGATCTACAGCGTGGATTCGTACTTGAAGAACGGCTGGCTCACCACGTTGCGGACGCGAGCCTGCCAGGAATTTGGCGCGTTTCTTCGCACCCGATATGCCTCGCATGCCGCATTGGCCGCCGCGTGGAATCCGGGGACCGGTAAGAATGGCCTGAATTATTGGGCGACGCTCACCGATGATCCCAACACGCCCTATCCCGAACAGGGTTTCCCGAACCAGCACTTGGACTTGGACAACATCCCGCCCGTGATGCCGGCCAACTCCCCCGGCGACGCGCATCCGGGGTTGTGGGCGCGCGCGCGCGACACGGCGGAGTCCTACTATCTCAAAGAAAGCGAATACTACCGGCGCTTCCGCGACCGCATCCGCGCGACCGGTTACACTGGCGAGCTGATCGCCTCGAACTGGGGCACGAAGGGCTACTACCACAATCATTACTTGAATCTGGCCGCCGAGGCGGAAGTCGGCATGATTGACCGGCACGGGGCCTACGAAAGCTACAACAACAAATCCATGCTCAGCGTGCCCGGCGCGCAGTTCCTCGGCAACGCCCAACAAACCCAGGTCGCCGACGGCCCTACATGGTCTCGGAATGGAGCCAGGCGTGGTCCAACCCGTTCACCATCGAGTCGCGGTTCATCATGGCCGCGTATGGATTTGGCCTGCAAGGCTGGGATGCGGCAACGCAACTGCCGGGCGGCGAACAGGCGCGGCTCAACAGCGTGCTGCAATTCGACAATCAGTATTTCAACCCGCACGTGGCCGCGCTCTATCCGTTCCTAATGCGGATGATTCACCGCGGCGACGTCGCCGAATCGCCTGTGGTGGCGAAGCGGCCGGCGCACCTGCCGTCGGTGCTCAACAATGCCTCGCTGAGTTTCCTCGACCGCAGCGTCACCGAGTTGGGGTTGACGACCAAATTCGCCGTGGACCGGTCGAACGCAAGCATCACCAACATCCACCGCCGCACACCCGCGGTGGCCAAATGTGTTGTGGAATGGACGACCAACTTCGAGGCCACGGCGGTCTTCCCGATTGAGAACTACCGCGGCACCGTGGACACCAACACGTACTGGGACGCCGCCACCGGCCAATTGACCTGGCAGGAAGGGCTGGACGAAACCGACGGCCTGATCCTCATCAACACGCCCGGCACCCAGGGGGCGCTTGGGTTCTTTGATCAGGACGACATCGTGGACTTGGCCAATGTGAAGATTCAGTTCCTCAAACCGGGCCGGCAATTTGCCACCGTGTGCGTGACCGCCAAGAATCCCGGCCAAACCCTGGCCGACGCCGACGAACTGCTCGTGTTGGGGGTCGCCCGTGCCCGCAACACCGGCATGCAGTACGACGCCACCGGCAAGGTCACCAGCGCGGGGACGGGGCCGGTTTTGATGGAACCCGTGCAAGCCAAAGTGTGGATCAAACGCGCCGGTCCCATCGCGGTGAACAAACTCGATCACGACGGCTTGCTCGGCGCGGCCCTCAACGCCGATTCAACCAACAAATGCTTCACCATTGATGGCGCGACCGACCAGACGCCGTTCTACAAAGTGACCGTCGGTCCCGCCGTGACCAACATCGTCGTCAACGGCGCGTTCACCGCGCCGTTGCTGAAGACCAACACCTACTGGATCGGCAACGCGGCCGCCAACCTCGGTTGGCTGGTCCACAGTAAGAACACCAAGTTTGTCATCTCCTCCGAAACACTTACCATCGCCACCCGCGGCGGCTATAACGCGGTCAGCCAAATCCTAACCGCCGGTGGGGTGACCGGCAACGTGCCGTTCTCCGTCCGCGCCAAAAACAGCGTCGCTGGCGGCACGACTTGGCTGAAAGTCTGGGGATGTAATGGCGTCTTCAAGTTGCAGACGACCGATGCTACTGGGCCAAAAAACAACGCCAACCAAGAGATCGGCGTCCTGCTGCACTACGTGGACATCTCCGGTAGCGTGTACGATTGGACCACGTTCAGCGGCACCCTCAATCTGGGCGCGACCGGCTACGATTACCTGATCCTCAAGATTTACAGCACCGGCGGCAGCGGCACGACGGCGTTCGACGACGTGGTGCTGGAAGTGCCCACCGGCGGCTGAGTCGCGCCGGCCAGCACCCTCTTGGCGGGGGATCGTGAACGAACGGAAACGTGGTTGGAGACGGTACCAGCCTCGCGCAACTTTTGGCCGGTTGTGGTGTTGGATGCAGAAACGATAAGAATCACCACTTAGAACGGGCGCGGCCCGTGACTGGGTACGCAATAGGCAACAATCAATCACGGAGGAAATGAACATGCGGAGGAAAATGCGAAGTTTGTTGGTGGCCGGGGCACTGGGCGCGCTGGCGACCAGCGTCGCGCGGGCGGAGGAAATCAGGGAATTACGGACGTTCTATTTCGGCAACAGCCTGATGGAAAATACCATGGTCGGGTTGCATGGCCAGCTCGGTGCCAGCGCGGGTAAGAAATGGGATTTGCGCGGCGCGTTGATTCATCCCGGCGTGCCCATCTGGGTGCACGCCGTCCGTCAGGATGAGCCAGACTCGGCCAACCACAAGAAGTTTTACGCCGAAGGCCCAAACACTGACGCGATTGTGATGTTGTTATTCGCCGGGTCGGGCTTGTCGTTCACCACGAGCGAGATGTGGGGCAAAGAGAAGTTCGATCCACCCCGCGATGTCGGCGATGTGGCCTCCTGTGCCCGCATCATCGAGCACTACCTGAAACTCAATCCCAAAGGCAAAGCCTACGTCTATGCGCCGTGGGGATTCTCGTTGAAAGGTGTGCGCGAAGTCAAAGACCGCATCAAGAAAGAAGCCGAGGCCGCGGTGCGCGCCAAAGATACGGCGCGCGAGGAAATCCTCGGCAAAATCAAGGAACGTAAACCGTCGGATGAGGAGATGGATCCAATCCGCAGGACAGGCGACTACGCAGCCGCGTATCTGACCAAAGATTACATCCCCGAAGTGCCGACGGCCGAAATGAAGGAACGCTACCGCAAGTACACGGCGGCGATTGGCAAGCCGGGCGTCCCGGCCAAAGGCAAAACAGCAGCCCCGGCGACCGGCGCGCCGACGACCTTTGCCGCTCTGGCCGAAGCCGCCGGGGTCAGCGTGGATCAGGTCCGTTCAGATTTGGCGGCGATTCGAATCACGGAAGCCGACCTCAGTGTGCCTGACGCGGGCCAGCGCATAGGTCAGTTCATTCATGCCCATCCCAACACCCACAGCCGCGCCCATCATTGGGCGGTGATGGAGGGATTAAAGGCAAAATTCCCCGATTTATGGAAGGAAGGGCGGTTGGGGATCATCCCGGTGGGCGATGTGTTCTTGGCCGTGGATGAGAAGATCAAGGCCGGCAAGGTGCCGGGCTTGGTCAACGTCTGCGAGTTCACCACCGACGGCACCCATATTCGCAGCGGGCTGCCCCGGTACACGGTGGCGGCGACGTTTTACGCCGTGTTGTTCAAGGAGCACCCGGGCAAGCTCGATTGGAAAATCTACGGCGACCGCAACAATTACGAGAACAAAGAGAATCTTGAGAAAGGCAAGCTCAACCTCATCGGCGGCCACTATGTTCATATACCCGATCTCGGCACGCACTTGGAGATCACGCCCGAACGCGCGCAAGCCGTCAACGACGCCGTTTGGGAAATCGTCCGCCAACATCCGTACACCCAAGTCAACAAATGACAAGGAGGAGTAAGAAATGAAAGTGCCATCCGCCATTCTGCTCATGCTCGCCGTCGCGGCAACCACCGGTGCAGCAGAGAATCCGCAACGGATGCGGACGTATTATTTCGGCAATAGCCTGACTGGCTGCACCGATCCGAAAGATCATGAGGCGCTGGCCAAGACCGCCGGCAAGGAATGGAAGACGTGGGCGTTCCTCGGCGCGGGCTGGCAGTTGTGGCAGCACTGGCACGCGTTGCAGAACGCGGGCGTGGAGATGAAACGCGATGGGCGCGGCGATTTAACGATTGATCCCAGCCAAGTGCAACAAAGCACCGGCCACAACACGAAGCAGTTCTACACGATGACGTGGGACGCCATTGTGCTCCAGCCGTTCAGCATGGGTTTGACTTGGAAATGCCAGGAGATGTGGGGCACAAAGTTCAACAAGG
>CALBCO010000137.1 GCA_937927265.1 uncultured Verrucomicrobiae bacterium
GCCAAAGAGATGGATGATCCGATTGCGAAAGAACTCAACCGGATGCTGCGGGAAGTCAACCTCGGCGCCACCATCGAGGACGCCATGTTGAGCCTCGGGCGGCGCGTGCACAGCCCCGACCTCGACATCGTCATCAGCGCCTACTTGGTGCAAAAGGATGTCGGCGGCAATCTAACGGAGATCATGGAAAAAGTCGCGGAGACGATCCGCGAACGGTTGCGGATCCAAGGCGACATCCGGGTCTTGACGGCGCAAGGGCGGCTTTCCGGCATGATTGTGGGGCTGTTGCCGGTGGCGATTTTCACTTTTCTGCTACTCAAGGCTCCCGACTACTTCAAAATCATGTTTGAAGACCCCCAAATGAACCTGCTCGGCCTGCATTTGCCAATGGGCGCGGTGTTGTTGCTCGCCGGACTGTGCTGGCAAATCCTCGGGGCGTATCTGATCTTCAAGATCATCAACATCAGGGTCTAAAATGCTTATCCTCGCCAGTATTACCGGGTTCTTGTTTGTGCTGCTGTTGTTGGTCGGCTTGTATCGCAGCACGTCGAAGTTCGCGGTGGAACAACGGATTGATCGGGTCATCGGCGCCGCGGCGGAAACGGCCGAGGAAGAACTGGAAAAGCCGTTTGCGCAACGTGTGATTCTGCCGTTGGGCGAAAAGGTGGCCAAACTGGTCCGCGGTCACACACCCGCCGAGTCGGCGGAGCGGATCCAGAAAAAACTGCTGATGGCCGGTTTGTATCCGCGCGTGACACCGCCGCAGATCATGGGCTTGAGTTGGCTGTGTGCCGCCGGTGCGCTGGGCCTGGCGTTCATGTTCCTCTTGATGCAAGCTGGACAACAGAGCGAAATTCGTTGGGACGACCCGCTGAACGTGATCTTGTTGGCCGCTGCGGTGGCGGGCGGTTATGTTCTGCCGCAATTCATCCTGTCGCGCAAAGTCGCCCGCCGGCAGGAGGAAATCCTGCTCGCGCTCCCCTCGGCGATTGACATTCTTTCCATCAGCGTGGAAGCCGGGATGGGGTTCGATGGGGCGCTGGGCTACACCATGCGCAAACTCAAGGGGCCGCTGGCGGAAGAGTTTGGCCGCACTCTCAACGAAATCCGGCTGGGCAAGCCCCGCTTGGAATCGCTGGAAGATCTCGGTAACCGTTCGGGAGTCGAAGATTTGAAGACGTTCGTGGCTGCCGTGGTGCACGCCAGCCGGTTGGGCGGTAGTATCACGAACACCTTGCGCATCCAGGCCGATTCCATCCGCAACCGCCGCCGGCAACGGGCGCAGGAAAAAGCCATGAAGGCGCCCGTCAAAATGGTGTTCCCGCTCGTGTTCTTCATTTTCCCGGCGCTGTTTATTGTCATTCTCGGTCCGGCCCTGTTGGCTATTTTACGCCAAATGCAATAGCCCGTTGTTCCCATGGTCCTAGTCAATGCTACTCAAAAGACCGTGTTGACTAACCAGTGTCGGTTTGCCAACACGTTTTGGAAACGGTTGGTGGGCCTGCTCAACCGCCGTAGTCTCCGCACCGGCGAAGGGCTGCTCTTGGACCGATGCTATGGCATTCACACAATCGGCATGCGCTTTGCCATTGATGTCTTGTTCCTCGATCAAGACCTCCGCGTCCTGCGCACCGTCGAGGCGTTGCCCCCCTTCCGCAGTTGCGCCGTGAAACGCGCCGTCTATGTTCTCGAATTGCCCGTGGGCACCATCCGCCGCACCCGGACCGAAGCGGGCGACCAGATCCAATTGCGCACGGCGGACATGGAATCCCCTGCGGCAGCCCCGGCTCAGGCCTGACGCCGGTATTCCGCCGCCAATCGGCTGTATAACTCCGCCGCCGCCCGCAGTTGCCGCCGCTCTTTTTCCCCCAACTGACTCACCACCCGCGCCGGCGCGCCGTACACCAGCGAGCCGGGCGGGACGTGAAATCCTTTCGTCACCAACGCCCGCGCTCCCACAATGCTTTGTGCGCCGACCACCACGTCATCCATCACCACCGCGCCCATGCCGACGAGCACTTCGTCCTGAATCGTGCACCCATGCAACACCGCCTGATGCCCCACCGTCACGTAGTTCCCCACCACGCATGGCGCCGCCTCGCCCACGTGACAAACGGTGCCGTCTTGGATGTTGCTGTGATGCCCGATCACCACGGGCGCGAGGTCGCCCCGCAACACCGCGTTGAACCAGATGCTCGCCGCAGCGCCGACCGTCACGTCGCCCACCAACTGCGCGCCGGCGGCGATGAACGCGTCCGCCGCCACCACGGGATGTTTATCGCTGAATGTTTGCCAGGGAGTCATCGGAGTTGATTTTCGCCCGCAATGCCGCAAAATGCAATCCGCACAGCGTATGAACGCGGAACGGAACAACTCACTTCCCCGCTGGTTGATCATCGAACTCGGTGAAGACCTGAATTGGTGGGTCGTGGAAACCAGCAAGAGCCGGCATCCCGCCCCGTTCGACCAGGGGGTGCTCGATCCGCGCCAAGTAGCCTATTTGGTTTCAACTTTGGCTGAGTATCAACCACTGGGGTATCGCCCGGAACAGTTGGCCGCAGCATTTCGAGTGTACGAACGACAAGCAGAAGCCGGCAACGGGCGATTGCGGCTGGTCGCCAGCCAGCAAGACATTACAGCCGCTGCAGCGGTGGAATTGTTTGCGTTGCCGGTTCCGCCCGATGACGACGGCGGGGGCGCGTATTTCACGTTGCTGGAAATGCTGACCACGGCGCGAATCCGGCATTTGAATGCAACCCACGCCTACGCTGCTCCTTGCACCACGGACGAGATGTTCGATGAATTGGACGCCGTGAATGCCGACCGCTACTTCGGCGGTGTCGTGCAGCACGTGTTCGACGAGATCAACGAGATTCTGGAGTGGCGCCCTGCCGAGTGGAGCGATCCGGATTCCTGACCAGCCGGGGCGTCACTGGGGCCGTTTTTTCCGCGGCCGCTCGGGTGCCGGGGGCGAGTAATGGAAGATATCGGGGATGTTCAGCCGACGGGGATGGATTGCTCCAAACTTTGCGGGTCGTAATGAATGGCCACTTGTTCGGTGCCCCGATATACGCCAATCGCGACCCCGCGATATTCCGTTCCGACCCGCTGGTTCAGTTCGGAGAACGCCCCGCTCACGAACTTGACATCGCTTTTCCGAAAAGCCGGCGGTTCCGTTGTCAACGTCTGCGTTTGCAGTGATTTCAAGTCAATGGTCTGTTGCCCCTGCTTGGCAATTTGCATCCGGTCGCTGCCCGGCTCTTGGCCGAAGAGCACGTAGCGGACCTCCAGTCCCTTGATTTCAGCCACGCCCATGTTCATGATCTTGATGGTGAGGGTGACTTGCTGTTCGGTCTCGGTGACGCGGGCGGAGTGGCGGATGACATGGCCGCTCCGCACGGCCTTCCCCCGTTGGAGAACATTTTCGGCCCTCTCGGTTTTCGTTTCCACCGTGATCCGCAGGGGTAACTTCTGTTGGGCGTGCGCCATCGGCAGGCTCAGCGCCGCCAGCGCCAGTACACTCCAGAATCGTTTCATCCGTCCTCCTTCTCTGTCTGCTGATTTGATAGCGTCTCCTGCGCTCCCGTTCAAGCCGGCCGTATCCGGTGATTGTTTCTGAACAGCCGGCACGCTAGATTCGCCCCTCATGAAAGTCCAAGGCAAAGAGTACCGGGCCGTCTGGATGGACGGGCGCGACGTGGTGGTCATCAATCAACCGTTGTTACCGCACCGCTTCGCGCTGTTGCGCCTCAAGAACCACCGACAAACCGCCCACGCCATCCGCACGATGATCATCCGCGGCGCCGGCACCATCGGCGCCACCGCCGCCTACGGCATGGCTCAAGCGTATCTGGAAAATGCCAACCTCGACCGGGCCTACGCGTTGTTGCTGCACACCCGGCCCACGGCGGTGGACCTGAAACACGCCCTCGACCGCGTCCGCGCCGCCGCCCGCACGCCGGCGGAAGCCGTCGCCGAAGCCGAACGCATCGCCGACGAATACGTCGCCCGCGCCCAGCGTGTTGCCCGGGCTGGTTTTCCGCTGATCAAGTCTGGCAGTCGCGTGTTGACTCATTGCAATGCGGGTTGGCTTGCGTTGGTGGATTGGGGCAGCGCCCCCGCTCCGATTTATCTCGCCCATCGCAAAGGCCGTCAGGTCTTCGTCTGGGTGGATGAAACCCGGCCGCGTTGCCAAGGGGCGACGTTCACCAGTTGGGAACTCAAACAAGAGGGCATCCCCCACAAGATCATTGCCGACAATGCGGCCGGCTACTACATGCACCGTGGCGAAGTGGACCTCTGCATCGTCGGGGCCGACCGCATTGCTGCCAACGGCGACACCGCCAATAAGATCGGCACGTATGAAAAGGCCGTGCTGGCCAAGGAAAACGGCATCCCGTTCTACGTCGCGGCACCCAGCTCGACGATTGACCTGCAATGCCCCACCGGCGACCACATCCCGATTGAAGAACGCGACGAGGATGAAGTTCATTACGTCACCATCAGTGGCCGCCGGCTGCGCGTCACCCCCACCGGCACGCAGGCGGGCAACCCCGCGTTCGATGTCACCCCCGCCCACTACATCACGGGCATCATCACCGAGCGCGGCATCATCGCGCCCGGCCAACTGCGGCGGGTATTCCGATGATCGAAGCCGTCATCTTTGACCTCGGCAACGTCCTCATCGAAGTCCGCGAGGATGTGGCCTTGCAGCGGTTAAGCGAGCGCACAGGCAAAACGCCGCGCGTCCTGGCGGATTACGTCATGCTGACGCCGTTCGTGAACCAGCTCGCGCGGGGCGAACTAACGCCGCAACAGTTTTTTGAACGAGCGGCGCGGGACTTGGACTTTCCCGGCAGCTATGAGGAATTTGCCTGGATCTGGTCGGACATTTTTGCCCCCATCGAGCAGATGATTGCGCTGGCCCGGTCGCTCGCCGGCCACTACCGGCGGGTGGTGCTGTCCAACACGAACGCGATTCACGCGGAGTTCTTCGTCCCTCGCTATCCATTCCTGCGCGAGTTGGACGGCTGGGTCTTTTCGCACGAGGTCGGCTTGCTCAAGCCCGACCCGCGGATTTACCGTCTGACGCTGGAACGGTTTGGCTTCACCGCGGATCGGACGGTGTTCATTGACGATCTGGCAGCCAATGTCGAAGGCGCGTGCGCCGTGGGGTTGTGCGGGATTCAGCATCGCAGCTACGAGGACACGTGTCGGGAGTTGACGAAACTGGGGGTTCTGCCTATACGTAGGGCGTCCGCGACGGTTCCCCAGTAGCTCAATGGTGGAGCGAGTGACTGTTAATCACTAGGTTGTAGGTTCGAGTCCTACCTGGGGAGCCATTTTATTTTGCGGAAAAGTTCTGCCCCCTCGGCTCTTCGATTAACGCAGCGCTGAGGCGCATTTATGTCATCCTTGCACTCGGCACTCATGAGCACAGTCCTGAAAATGGCGCCGTAGGGTGAACATTTTTCGCGGCGGCTGGTTCACCCGGGATGATTCTCTTGCGCCTCCATGCCACAACATTGTGTTTGAGCCTGGACTACGAACGCCGAGAGCGGAGCAGTCGCCCACGCTGGCCGGCGTGGAAAGCGGTGCTGCCACACACACACCCAGACGCGGGCGCGCTGGGCCGAACGGTTTTGGAGTGCGCCGCGCCAGTGGTGCTTGGGATGGCAGCAAGCGGCTTGCGATGGTGCAAGTCAAAAGACTGTTGGACCTTGTCGGTTTGCACCAAACGGATTTTCGGTACCGTCGCATCCCTCTCGTGCTCACGATCCGTGGGCCCGTGGATCATGAATTGTTGGTGGTGGCAAAGTGGAGGAAACGGTTTTACGCAGGGCGCATGGAAACCTTTTCCTGCTCTATATCTTCACGTTGATTGCCGCAGTAGTAACGCTGGCCAGTCAGGCCGGTGCACTGGGTGCAAAGCCACGTAACATGTTGTTCATCATCGCGGATGATCTGAACCTGTCTTTGGGATCCTACGGTCGGCCGGTGCCGACGCCACACCTCGACCAACTGGCCAGCCGGTCGAGTTGGTGAATTACGATCACGTCCCCTGCGAGTAGCACAGTCTCATCCGCGCCCCCAGCCACACCGGCGCAGTGAAGGAACTACAAACTCTCCTGCACCGGTATTGCGAATGACAATGCTCCAGTCGGGGCGTGGACGTTCATCCGACCTACGCCAACACTTCGGCGGCACGGCGCATGTGTTGGGCAATGTCCACCCGTCGCGGACAGAGCGCGGCAGCTTGAGTGAAGTCCACGTGCTGCCACTGCCGCGCTTCCGCCGGCAGCTCCGCAAACAGTTGGCGTGCTTCGTCGGCGTAGCCGTAGGAATCATGATACATCAGATAGCGCAACGTCGTGCCCACTTGGATGCCCGGCGGTAGCGCCTGCCCGCAGATGTGTTGGCAGCCCGCACAATACAAATGCGCTGTCTCGTCGGCATATCGGCGCAGCGCGGCTTGGTCGGCGGCGGATAACGGCGAGGAATCAAGCGCGGCCGCGATGTTTTCCTTCATCTTCTCCAGCGTGTCCATTTGCGACACGGCTGCCGCGATGCGTACGTCGGCCCACACCGCCTTGAGCACCGCTTGATGACGATTCCATTTTCCGCCCGCAAACTTGGCCACGCGATCCTCAAACGAGACTGCCGAGCCTTGCGTCTTCATTGCGATCAACCCGATGTTGGCCTTGTGGCAGGCGTCCATCGCGTCATTGAGTTCTTTGTTGCCGTAGTCGCGGAAGTTGTACTTAAACATGATGGCATCAATCCACGGCAGTTTCGCCGCCTCTTGCATCAACTCGGCGACATTTTCGTTATGGCAGGAAAATCCGAAATAGCGGATTTTGCCTTCCTTTTTCAATTTTGCCGCTGCCGCTGCCGTTTCGGCGCTCAGGTATTTCTTGTCTCTGAGCGCGTGCATGAAGAACAAGTCCACATAGTCCGTCTTCAACTGGCGCAGGCTCTCAGCCAAATTTCGTTCCATGCCCTCCGGCGTGTGGTCGGGCGATTTGGTGGTGATCCAAAACTTTTTCCGGTCACCAACCCGTTCCATAAAATTGCCCATGGCCGTCTCGCTTGTGCCGTTGGCGTAACCGCGCGCATTGTCGTAATAATACACGCCGAATCGCAATGCCTCCGCCAGCCGGGGATCGAACTTTTGGTCCAGTTTCAGCGACATGCCCATCAGGAGGATCGGAATCTTTTCTCCCGTCTTGCCAAGCACGCGGCGCGGCACCTGCGGCAGTGCCGGTTCGGCCGGCATTGCTTCTTCGGCGGCCCACGCCGTTGGTCGCAACGCGCCGGCCAAGCCGGCCAACCCGCCGAGTTTCAATAATTCACGCCGACTGATTTTTCGTTCTGGTAGGTTCATGGTGTTTTCCTCCTCTTGGGGTTAGGTGGTTTTCGACCGCAACAACAACGACCGGTCCTTCGACCGGCTTTCGCCGACGGCGGTCACATACACCGCGCGTTCGTCGGCGACCGGACATTCATGCTCACAAATACCGCACCCGATGCACAATTCGGGGCGCATGTATGGTTTGTTCAAGATCACCATCGTGCCGTCCCAGCGTTTGATCTGCACGTCGTAGGTGCCGATGGCTTTCGGCGAGACAGGACAGACTTCCTCGCAAACCACGCAGGGCGTTTCCATCGCCCAGGGCAGACAGCGCCCCTGATTGAAAAACGCCGTGCCCACCCGAATCGGTCCGTCCGCGGCGTACGGTCCGAGGCCGAGCTTCTTTTCGACGGAAATCTTTTGAATCGCCCCAGTCGGACAAACCTCGCTGCACAATGTGCAGCTCAACTGGCAAAATCCCAGCCGCATGTCCATGACCGGCGTCCACAATCCTTCCAGCCCGGCCTGCGTCAAGGTCGCCGGTTGCAACACATTCGTCGGGCAGACGCGGATGCACTGGTCGCACTTGATGCACCGCTCCAAAAACTCCGGCTCCGCCACGGATCCTGGCGGCCGAATCGCTCGTTTATCAAACGATTTGCTCCCCACCGCCGCCGACAACCGCACAAACGGATACGCCAGCACGCCCACCACCGCCGTCAACAACACCCGCCGCCGACTCAACGCCGGCCACGCCACCTCCGTCTCTGGTTGCGTGCTGATCACAGGCCGGCCATGCAGCTTGCCATTGCTCACCGGCTGTTTCCGCAGCGGCAGAAACCGGTAGGACAACGCATGTTCCGGACAATCATCGAGGCAATTGAAACAGACAAAACACTCGCTCTTGCGCAACGCCGCCTGCGGCTCCGATGCCCCTTCGCAATGCGCCAGACAAAGGTTGCAATCGGTGCACCGCGTCAAATCACGGTCAATCCGCCACAACGCGAACCGCGACAACACACCGAGAAACGCGCCGAGCGGACACAACACCCGGCAGAAAAAACGCGGAATGACGAGATTCATCCCCACCAGTCCCACAATCACCAGCCCAACGAACCAGGCGCCGTAAAACTCGCGTTGATGCGTTGTGCCGGGCGAGAACTTCAACCCAGCCAAGTCACTAGCAGGCGCAATCGCAGTCGCAAACGTCCGATACATGATGCAGATCGGATCCAGCAGCCCGATTTGCAGCATTCCGAACACCGCCAACACGCCAAACACCAGCAGGATGATGTATTTGAGTTGGAAAATGGGCCGGTACCGGTTGAGGGCAAGTTTGTCTATGTTGCGGCGGGTATTGAACAGCCAGCTGATGAATTGATGCAACGTCCCGTATGGGCAGATCCAGTTGCAGAAAAACCGACCCAGCAACAACGTCGGTACAATCAACACCAGACTCCAAATCAAATGCCGATATACGGTATGCGTCGAAATCGTCGTCGCCACCGCCACGAGCGGGTCCACCTCCAAAAACAGCGACACCGGATAGCCGGCCAACCGGCTGAACCACGTCACATACACCAGGAACACAAACAGCGCGAAAAAGAACGCTTGCGCTAATACCCGAATTCGCGTGATTCGCAAGGCCCGCAGCCACCACGGCGCGAGCACCCCGTTTGGCCCTTGCGGACTTTTCGCGAAATAGATTTTTCCGGCGCTCATCCGACCTGCTCCTCTTTGAGCGGCACATTCCGCCAGTCAGGATTGCCCAACCCGCGCGCCTGCGCGTTGAACAAATACTGCGGCGGATCACTTTTGCGCCCCAGCAATTCCGAGTACCCGTAGGCATCCGCCGCGATTTGATCCGTCGCCGCCACCAACGTGTGACCCGCCACCACGTCCGACAAATCTCCGCCGGTCGGCCCGTTCTTCATCAAAATCCGCGTCGCATCCAGAATCACCAACGTCGGCGACATCATCAACGCCAGATCGGCAATGATCCCGTGAATATCCTGATGAAACTGGTTCCGCCGCCCGCCCAGCAACCCGTACCAATTCTTCGTGCACATGCTGGCCTGGCAAAGATTGTGATCCTTGACCGGCGCGATGCCGATCACCTTGGTCACTCCGCGGAAGGGCCGCCAAAAAAACGGCCACCGGGCAATCAGCTTCGCCTGCGGCACCTCCAATATCTCAAAGCTTTGCGGACTCGGTAAAAACACTTGCGCCCCCGCTTGTCGAGCCGCCGCGGCAATGCCGCTCTTGACGAAACAACTCTCTGGCGACTCAATCGGATTATCCGCGACGCGCACTTCCCGCGCGCCCGCCGCTCGCACCATTCGAATCAACGCCGCCAACACGTCGGGATTCGTGGTCGCGCCGAGCTTCGGCGACCGGTCAAACGCCACATTCGGCTTGATCAACACCACGTCGCCGGGACGAATGTAATGCGCCAACCCTCCCACCGCACCGATGGCCATGGCGAGCATCTTCTCATACTGATTGCCCCGCGCAATGCCCAACACCTTCGCCCCGTTTGGCGGTGGCACGCGAAAGTCCGGCAATCGAAACGCCGGCTCGACCGGTTTGCCCCGATCACCCGTCGGATCGCGTAACGCGGCCCACAACCCGCCCACGCCCCCAGCCAGCAACGCCGTAACGCCAACACGCTGAATAAACTCACGCCGACTTGGCCATTCCGCGATCAATCGTTGGCGGGGTGCTGCCGCGTTCTCGCGTCGCGCCTGGGCTTTCAATCGTTGTTCCTCGGTGCGATCCATCAGTACTCGGACTCCGTCGTTTCGCCGCCGAGCTGCCCGGCCAGCTTATCCAACCATTGCCGGGCCGCCGTGGCTGACTTGGCAAACCGCACGCCGATCACGTAGCGGTCGTGGGCGCGCACGCCATCCACTTGGCCGGTGTACTCATTTTGGACGAGGACGGTCCCTGCCGGCGCATCCGGCAACCGTTTCCCAAACCCGGCAAAACCGGTCCCCAGTTGTCCGGCCAACTGTGCCGCCGCCGCCGCATCCGCCCGCCGCGACAACAACAACTCCGTCTCTCCGTCCGGTAACGACGCAACGTAAAAGTCATTCGCGAACCCGAACGAGAAAGCGTTCTCGGTGAAATACTGAATTCGGGCCGGACTAAGCTGGAGTTGGCCAACAAACAACTGATACGCCCACGTCAACGGCTCGCCCGGTAGCGCCGCAGCCAACGCCTCGCGCAACCGGGCCACCTTTTCGCGAATGGACTCGTGATCGTCCGAACCGATGAACCGCGCATAAAACCGGCCTTGCGCGAGGAACCCGCCGTTGCGGGTCGCGTACCACAACCCCGACCCGGTCAGGTTGATGGTTGTGGCGTCGGGGTTGGACACCTCGGCCATGAACGCGCCGAGCGCATTCGCGTTGTTCCCCAGATCGAACAACTCAATGTCAATGTTCAGGTTTGGGTCCGCAGTCGCAGTCAACCCCAGGAAATGCATTTTCTCAAAGCCGTAGGCTTTATAAAATGTCTCGCGGCCATCAATTTTATTGTACAACGTGGCCGCATCGAACAGTTGCGGCGGCTGACTGATCTGCCAACCGGCCGACACCACCGCTTCCGGAAACGGATCGAGCCGCCCCCGAACGGTCAAGCTGGCCGATTCGCTCCACGGCTGGAGTGGACGTTTATAAATCGGAATCTCGCTGCCTTTGGCCGTGAGCAATTGATCGTCAGTGGCGAACAACCCCGGTTCGGGATGTGCCCCGCGCCACGCAATCCAGCCCGCAATTGCCGCGAGCAACGCCACAATGACCAGACCGCTTTGCATTTCGCGGAGTGAATAAAATGGACGGAGCGGACGCCGGCGGAAAGTGTTGAACACCGGTTCATCGGATGCTGCCCGGCGGTGCGCCAGGCCGGGGGGTGTTGCCGTTGTCATTGCCGCGAACTATACGCGCCCCCGCAACGCACCGCAAGACGCACTCTGTCGGTGGTCGCGTCCATCTCAAACGCGCGCGCCAACCCGCCCGCCGGGACGGCGGACACTACAGTCTGAATCCCGCAGTTGAATTGACGTGGGTAGGGCGCGACCGCCGGCGCGTCGCTGGTTCAAAGGCAAATACGGCTTTCGGCGCGCCCGGCGGTCGTGCCCCACCGTTCACCCAGCAGGTGAGGCCATCCATCCACTTCAAGTGGTGGGTTTTGCGGGTCATCGCCTGTTCTTCCCACTTTCCACTGCGGCTTATAGGTACATTCGTTCGGCGCGAACGGGAGTCAGCGGGAGAATAATGAAAACGGGCCTGAAATTGCTTTCAGGCCCGTCTCAAGTTGGTAGCGGGGGTGGGATTTGAACCCACGACCTTCAGGTTATGAGCCTGACGAGCTACCGGGCTGCTCCACCCCGCAGTCAAATTGCGCCGTCACCATAGGCAAACGGCGGCGCAACGTCAAGGGCTTGTTTGCTTCGGCGCGGGCGTGTTGGTCGGCGGCTCGAACCGGAAGATCGTCTCGTTGGGCCGGGCCAGGTTCAGTTTGTCGCGCGCGGTGCGTTCGACAAACTCCCGGTCGGTTTTCAACGCTTCGATCTCGATCCGGTGCTGGCGCTCCACCGCCTCCTGGCGGGCCAGTTCCTGTTCCAACCGTCGCAACTCCTGCTGCAGCGCCCGCTGTTGTTGGACCAACGGGACGTACAACAATACCAGCCCGACCACCACCACCCCGGCAAATATGAAAAAACCGAGCGATTGCAGTCGCAGCCAGACATTGTTGAGCCAACCCATTCGTTAGAGTTTTCCGCCGTACACGGCGTTTTTGCCGAGCAACTCCTCAATCCGCAGCAGTTGGTTGTATTTGCACACCCGGTCCGTTCGGCACAGCGAGCCGGTCTTGATTTGGCCGGCATTGGTCGCCACAGCGATGTCGGCAATCGTGCTGTCTTCCGTCTCGCCGCTACGGTGACTGATAACCGCCGTGTACCCGGCTTCTTTCGCCATCTCGATCGCGTCGAGCGTCTCGGTCAGCGACCCGATCTGGTTGACCTTGATGAGAATCGAGTTGGCAGTGCCGGTCTCAATGCCGCGTTTGAGGAACTTGGTGTTCGTGACAAAGAGATCGTCGCCGACCAGTTGCAGTTTGTCGCCCATCTGTTCGGTCATCAGTTTCCATCCCGCCCAGTCGCTTTCGGCGAGGCCGTCTTCGATGGAAACGATCGGGTACTTCTTGCAGAGCTCGGCGTAGAACTCCACCATCTCCGCTGACGTGCGTTTCGAGCCGTCCGATTTCTTGAACACGTATTTCTTTGTGTCTGGGTCGTAAAACTCGCTAGCCGCGGGGTCGAGCGCAATGAAGATGTCCTTGCCGGCTTTATACCCGGCCTGTTTGATCGCGGCGAGGATCACCTCGAACGGGTGCTCGTTGTTCTTCAACGCCGGCGCAAACCCGCCTTCATCGCCAACGGCGGTGCTGTACTTGCCGGCCTTGAGCACGCTCTTGAGCGCGTGGAATACTTCCGCCCCCATCCGCAACGCTTCGCGGAAACTAGTCGCGCCTTTCGGCATGATCATGTATTCCTGCAAATCAATCGGCGCATCCGAGTGCGCGCCGCCGTTCATGATGTTCATCATCGGCACGGGCAGCACCTTGGCGTTTGGCCCGCCGAGATATTTGAACAGCGGTTGTTCAAGCGCGTTGGCGGCGGCCTTAGCCGTGGCCAGCGACACGCCGAGAATGGCGTTCGCACCGAGCTTGCTCTTGTTGGCGGTGCCATCCAGCGCGATCATCGTGCGGTCCACCGCGACCTGATCGAATGCGTCCATGCCGACGAGCACCTTGGCGATCTTGGTGTTGACGTTGCCGACGGCCTTCTGGACGCCCTTGCCGAGATAACGGGTTTTGTCGCCGTCACGCAATTCCCACGCTTCATGTTCGCCGGTGCTGGCTCCGCTCGGCACCGCGGCTCGGCCAACGACGCCGCAACTGAGTTCCACATCCACTTCCACCGTGGGGTTGCCACGGGAATCGAGAATTTCACGCGCTTGAATCCGAGTGATCGTTGTCATGAGAAGTTATCCTTTCGTTGTTGGCCGCGCATTGTACCGGCGAACCAGAGCCGGTCAAGGCAGAAGCCGGGCCGCCAGCGCCAAGACACGCGGATAGACGGGATCGGGAGTGGTTTCGTCTAACGCCCATGAAATCAGTGTCGGTTCGTCGCCGGGCCAGAGAGAACGTTTGCGCGGCAGACCGCAGACAGTCGGCAGTGTGACAGTGGCGGTCACAGTACATTCGGCGGGATCCTTGCGCACGGCCCACCAAGCGGACGCCGCGCGGAGCTCAATGGCCAACACACCGGCATCCGTCGTTTCGGAACTCGCCGACAATGCCAATCGCACCCGCCGGACCGCTCCCCTCGCCGACCAACCAGCTTGCCTGGCAAACCACGCAGCCAACAACCCCGCCCGCCTCGCGGCACCGGGGCGGGTGGTGTATTCAACCGCCACCGATTCAATCGCTGGCACCAACGCGCGGGCAGCCGGCTCGTCGAAAAACTCCGCGACTTGTTCCCGCCAGAACGCGAGTCGCAGCCAACTGATGTCCGTGAACCATGCCGCCGGTGCAGTGGCGGGCGGCGCCCCGTGGGAGGTGTCACCAATCACCCGGTCGGCCAATGCGCTGAGTTGCCGGAATAACTCCGCTTGGCGCGTCAGGTCGCCCGGCCACCACAACACGACCGGTAAATCGCCTTCGAGCAGCGCGAGCATCGCGGCCGGTAACTGCGGCGCGCCGGCGTGAACGGTGATCTGTTCGCAACAAACCTGTTTCTGTCCGCCACCGGTCAAATGACAATGGGCGTTGATTTGCGCAGTGGCCGGCGCGGTGTCATCGTCACCGGCCCGCAGCACGATCGCCCGACAAGGATGGCGGTTGGTCAACTTTCTGATTGTTGTCGTCACGTGGTCGTACTCGGCGTCAGTAGCGGTGACCGCGACGAGATTGAACAACGACGCCCGGCTCACAGCGTCCGACTCGGCGGCGGCCTGCCAGAGTGCGCGCAGTTCGTGTTCGACGGCGGCGATGGGCAGCTCGGTGGTGGTGGTCAGGGGCGTCGCCATTGTCGTCCATCCTTGGCGATGAAGGCATCTGCTTCCGCCGGCCCCCACGAGCCTGGCGCATACGAGAACGGTGGTGCGGCTTCCAGCAACGGCTCGCAAATCGCCCACGCTTGCTCGGCTTCGTCGCCGCGGATGAACAACGTCGCGTCGCCCGCGAGCGCGTCGTGGAGCAAGCGTTCGTAGGCTTCCGGCGAGCGCGCGCCGAAACTGCCGCCATATTGGAAATCCATCTTGACCGGCTGGACGCGCAACTCGGTGCCGGGGACTTTGGCGTTCATGCGGATGGCGATGCCTTCGTCGGGCTGGATGCGGAGCACGAGCACGTTGGGCCGGAGCGCGCCGCTGTTGCCGAAGAGCACGGCGGGCGGCGACTTGAACTGCACGGCGATCTCGGCGGTCTGTTTGGGCAATCGTTTCCCGTGCCGCAG
>CALBCO010000138.1 GCA_937927265.1 uncultured Verrucomicrobiae bacterium
CGGTCGGCCCTGGAGTGGCTGGCCCACTGGCACTGCCGGATTGATTGGGTGTGATGGAACAAGAGCGCACCTCGTCCCGAACCCGGTGCGCATGATACAACCAAAAACTGTTCGCCCTGGCAATGACTCACGCCTCGGTCATACCAGGTACGACCTTGACGACGGCATCGGTATCCTGCTGCAGAAGATCAAGGATCTTGGCCTGGAAGAAAACACATTGGTGGTCTTCACCAGTGACAACGGCGGCACGCAGCAATCTTCGCAGGAACCGTTGCGGGGCAACAAAGGTTGCTATTACGAGGGCGGGATTCGCGAGCCATTCATCGTTCGCTGGCCGGGCGTCACGAAACCGGGAAGTAAATGCGACGTGCCGGTCATCAATGTCGATTTGTTCCCGACGTTCCTCGCCGCCGCCGGCATTTCTGTTCCGGCCGGCAAGGTGCTCGATGGCGAGAGCCTGTTGCCACTGCTCAAGGGGGAGGGCGCGTTGCAGCGGCCGGCCATCTTCTGGCATTTTCCGGGTTATCTCGACGACCCGGTCAAGCGGGGGCGTGAACTCGATCTCCGCACGGGCTTTCGAACGCGCCCGGTGAGTGTGATTCACAAGGGAAACTGGAAGCTCCACCTTTACCATGAGGAATGGCAGCTCGACGGCGGCCGCGCGAAGCTCGCGACCAATGACGCTGTGGAGCTTTACAATCTGGCCGAGGACATCGGCGAACGGAACAGTCTGGCCCGCACCAATCCCGCCAAGCGCGATGAATTACTGGATGACTTGCTCGCGTGGCTGAAAGCGACCGATGCGCGAGTGGCGACGAAACCGAATCCAGCTTACGATCCCTCGGCTGTGGCAAAAACTGGCAAGTCTTCCGGGAAGAAGAAACACGAAACCGAGTCAAACGAATGAACCGAACGCCACTTCCGAATCCCGGATTTTCATCTATCACTCCTCCCCTGAGAGCCGCCATCCTCCTGATCGCGCTGCTGACGCTGGTCTCCTGGTCCGCCGGCGCGGAGACAAACCGGCCCTACTTCGGCGCGCGACTGGAACCGACGGACGGACGTGTGATTAGTGGGGCCGGGCAGAGACCAGAGGGCTTCAAGGATTACTAACCCTATTGCTGTCGCCCATGCGCAGCCCCACGGGAAAGCGATTTCAGTTCAGTTCAGTTTTTACACGGTAAGGGGCAACAGTCGTAAATTCCGTTCGTGGTAGAACAAATACTGTTGTGCCCAACCGGCATACGGGCCGAAATCTGTCCCTGTCGGTAGTCGTTTGAGAGCGCGTTGCATCCACACATCCACCGGGAATGCTTCGTCGTGACCGCAGGAAAACAACAACGTGCAGTTAGCGATCTTTTCACCGACGCCTTCGAGCTTGAGCAACTCTTCCAAAGCCCGCTGGTATTCCATTTTCGGCAACGCCTCCAATTGGATTTCTCCCCGGTCAATCCGCCGGGCAGCGGCGAGCAGATACTTCGCGCGAAAGCCGAGCTTGCAGGCTTGGAGTTCCGGTAACATGGCGCGGGCAATCGTGTCCACGGACGGGAAACTGTGGTAGGGCGCGATGCCCTCATCGCGCCGCAGCCTTTCGGCGGGCTGGGGGCAGCCCGCCCTACCGAATCGCTGGGCCAGCAGTTCCACGATCTGGCGGATTTGGACGATTTGTTTCGTCGAACTGGCGATGAACGATGCCAGCGTCTCCCACGGCTCCTGTCGGAGCACACGCAAGCCCCAGTGACGTTTTACGGCTTCGCGCAAGTGCGGTTCATCAGGAAATGTGGCGACGATGTTTCGCAAGTCTCGATCAAGCGACAAGTAGCGTCGAACTTCTCCCTCACCCTGACCCTCTCCCGTACACGACACGGGAGAGGGGATAAAACTTGAACCCCTCGCTCCGCTTGCGGGTAGAGGGTTGGGGTGAGAGACAGTCGTTTCCCATTCGAGCGTCTGATTCTTCTGCCGCAACCGCCACACTTGCCGGCCAACGACGCCGGTGTACCAGCCGTCGGGGCCGCGCGACCAACGGAATGCCTGACCGCATTTGAGCGTGGCGGCGAGATTGAAATCGGGGGCGTTGATTCGGACCGTCATTTCTGTTACCAAGGCTATCATGCTGACCAAGGAGGTCAACTCGCTGCACTTCATCGCCATCTGCGGCACCGCCATGGCGTCGGTCGCCGCGCTCTGCCGGGAACAGGGCTACACTGTCACTGGCAGCGACGAGAACGCGTATCCGCCGATGTCCACGTTCCTCGAAAGTCGCGGCATTCGGATTTGCACGGGTTACCGGGAAACGAACTTGGATGAGCGGCCCGACCTTATCGTCATTGGCAACGCCATGCGTCGCGGCAACCCGGAGGTCGAGCGCGTGTTGGATGACCGGCTCAATTACTGTTCGTTGCCGGAGTTGGTGCGTGAGTTCTTCATCCGCGGCCGGCACTCCATCGTCGTGGCTGGCACGCACGGCAAGACCACCACGACTTCGTTGCTGGCGTGGGTGTTGGAGTCGGCGGGGTTGGCCCCGTCGTTTCTCATTGGCGGTATCCCGAACAACTTTGGTGCCGGTGCCCGGCTGAACACCGGTCCACACTTCGTCATCGAAGGTGACGAGTACGACACGGCGTTTTTCGATAAACGCAGCAAGTTTGTTCATTACCAGCCCAACACGGTTATCCTGAACAACATTGAGTTCGATCACGCTGATATTTTTTGCGATTTGGCGGCGGTGAAACGGGCGTTTCGGCAACTGGTGGCGGTTGTGCCCCGTCGGGGCTTGATCATCGCTAATGGTGACGACGTGAATGTCCGTGAGGTCATCGCCGGTTGCCAGAGTCGCGTGCGGTTCTTCAATCTCACCGATTTCACCGGCTATACGATTCCGCTGGCCGGTCGGCACAATCAGATGAACGCCGCTGCCGTGGCCGTCTGCGGCGCCGAAGTCGGTTTGAGCCGGGAGCAGATTCAGCGTGGTTTTGCGACTTTTGCCGGCGTGAAGCGGCGAATGGAAGTTCGCGGGGAAGCAAGGGGGGTTACGGTGCTTGATGATTTCGCGCATCATCCGACGGCATTGGTGGAAACGATCCGCGCTGTCCGGCAGAAATATCCGGGCCGGCGGTTGTGGGCGTTGTTCGAGCCGCGCAGCAACACAACCCGGCGGAACATCTTCCAAAATGAGTTGGCCGACGCCTTGGCCGAAGCGGATGGCGTCTTCATTGGCAAAGTGGACCGGCTTCACGAATTGAGTGAGGCGGAACGACTGCAACCGGAATTGCTCGCGGCCGCCATTCGCGCAGACGGCAAGGTGGCCGAGTATTGCGCCACTGTCGAGGAGATCGTGGCCAAACTCGCGCCGCAACTGCGAGACGGCGACGTGGTGGCGGTGTTCTCCAACGGCAGTTTCGGCGGCATCCACGACAAGTTGCTGACTTTATTGCGGTGATCGGCTACGTTGGGCGCGGTATGTTGGCCAAACGCATCATTCCGTGTCTGGACGTGGATCATGGCCGCGTAGTGAAGGGAACAAAATTCCTGAACTTGCGCGACGCCGGTGATCCGGTTGAGTGCGCCAAGGAATACGACCGGCAGGGTGCGGATGAACTCGTGTTTCTCGACATCACCGCCAGCCACGAAGGGCGGGCGACAATGATTGACGTGGTGGAGCGGACCGCCAACGAATGTTTCATGCCGGTGACGGTCGGCGGCGGTATCCGCACGCCGGAAGATATGCGGGCGATGCTCAAAGCCGGAGCCGACAAGACCAGCATCAACACGGCAGCCATTCAAAATCCTGATCTCGTGCGGGCCGGGGCGGAACGGTTTGGCAGCCAATGTATCGTCGTGGCCATAGACGCCAAACGGATGGGGGACCACTGGGAGGTATTTACACACGGCGGTCGGCGGCCGACCGGGCTGGATGCCGTGGAATGGGCGCAACGGGTGCAGGCACTCGGGGCGGGGGAGATTCTACTGACGAGCATGGACGCGGATGGGACGAAGGCCGGTTATGACATTGCGTTGACGCGGGCGATTAGCGAGGCGGTGACGATTCCGGTGATTGCCAGCGGCGGGGCCGGCACGTTGCAGCATTTGGCCGATGTGCTCACTGCTGGCAAGGCCGACGCGGTATTGGCGGCCTCGATTTTTCATTTCGGGGAGTTTACAGTCAGCGACGCGAAACGGTTTTTACGCGAGAAAGGAATTCCGGTGCGGCTATGAGGATTGTGGAGGAGTTGAAATACGACAGCAATGGATTGATTCCGGCGATTGTGCAGGAGGCGAGCACGGGCCGGGTGTTGATGATGGCGTGGATGAACAAGGAATCGCTCGCCAAGACTTTGGCAATTGGTGAGATGGTGTATTGGAGTCGGTCGCGGAAAGAGTTGTGGCACAAAGGCGCGACCAGCGGGCACACGCAAAAGGTGATCAGTCTATCGTTTGACTGCGACAAAGATTGTTTGTTGGCGCAAGTGGAGCAGGTCGGCGCGGCGTGTCACGAAGGGTATAAGTCTTGTTTTTACCGAAGGATTGACGGGGACACAGTGAAGATCACCGAGCCGCGATTGGTGGATCCGGAGCAGGTGTACGGGAAGAAAGCGAATAGGTAAGTGGCGATGTACCTAAGTGGCTAAGTGCCTAAGTGTGGATGTGTTGAAGTGCCTATGTTTACACCGTCCAAAACCGAGTTTCTGAAGCTGGCGCAGCAGGGGAATCTGATCCCAGTCTACCGGGAGATTTTGGCTGACGCCGAGACGCCAGTGCTGGCGTACCAGAAGATTCGCAAGACGGGGCCATCGTTTCTGCTGGAGTCGGTCGAAGGTGGCGAGAACATTGGCCGGTACTCGTTTGTCGGCGCGAACCCGCACACGGTGATTCGGCACGACGGCAAGATCGGTAATGATCCGCTCCGGCAAGTCGAGCAGGAGATGGCAAAGTTCAAACCGGTGACGGTGCCGGGACTTCCGCGATTCAGCGGGGGCGCAGTGGGGTTTCTCGGCTATGAATATATTCATTTTATCGAGCCAACAGTGCCGTGTCCCGGTCAGGACGAACTGGGGACGCCGGTGTTGTGTTTCATGATTACCGACGCGCTGCTGATCTTCGACCGGGTCCGCCAGACGATCAAGGTGGTCGCCAACGCGCACATCAAAGATTCCCCGGAGATGGCGTATGCCGAAGCATGCGCGACGGTGGATGAAATCATCGCGCAATTGGGCCGGCCGTTGCCGGTGCGGCCAGTGGAGTTTCGCCCGGACGCGGGGGACTTGTCGGTAGCGTCGAATCTGACTCCCGATCGGTACGCCGCGATGATCTGGCAGGCGAAGGAATACATTCGCGCGGGCGACATCATTCAGGTCGTGCTGGCTCAGCGGTTCGAGATGGCGACGCAGGCCAGCCCGCTCGATGTGTACCGGGCGTTGCGATCGGTCAACCCGTCGCCGTACATGTTTTTGCTCGATTTTGGGGATTTCCAATTGGTCGGTGCGTCGCCGGAAGTGCATGTGCGGTGCGAGGACCGGCAGGTGGAGATTCGGCCGATTGCGGGCACGCGGTGGCGCGGGAAGACGCCGGAGGAAGACACACAGTTGGAGAAGGAGTTGTTAGCCGATGAAAAGGAACGCGCCGAGCATGTGATGTTGGTGGATTTGGCGCGAAACGACATCGGCCGGGTGTGCGATTTCGGCAGTGTTCGCGTGCCGGAGTTCATGGTGATCGAGAAATACTCGCACGTGATGCACATTGTCAGCCAAGTGGAGGGGGTGTTGCAGGAAGGCCGGTCGAGCTACGATTTGATGCGAGCGACGTTCCCGGCGGGGACGGTCAGCGGCGCGCCGAAAGTGCGGGCGATGCAAATCATCAGCGAACTGGAAGCGACGCAGCGCGGGCCGTATGCGGGGGCGGTGGGGTATTTCAGTTTCAACGGCAACTTGGATAGTTGCATCACGTTGCGAACGG
>CALBCO010000139.1 GCA_937927265.1 uncultured Verrucomicrobiae bacterium
GCCGCCGCCTTGGAACGCGAGGCGTGTCGGCAGGTTCAGCGCGGTCAAGCCCACCGCGATGCGATGAATGCCCGTCTCGACGACTGGGACACCCTGGTTGTGAAGGCGCAACAGGCGGCCCAGTCTGCACTGGCCACTCCGTTCACAAGAGGCATCGAGATTGATACGTGGAACATTCAGAAGCGCGACGGGGGGGGACAAACCACTGCTTTGACGCAGGCCGGCCAACCGCCGTCGCGCTGGCATTGGCTCTGCGGCGCGACCGTATTCCGTTGCGATCAACGAGGCCAGACCGCCGGCGAACGCGCGGTCATCACCGAACGCAGCCACGTGATGACGCGCGGCGGCGTGGACACCTTGCGCACGTTGCTGTGGGCCGAGGCGGAGCGGCGCGGCTGGGGGAAGCAGCGCAGGTGTTGGTCGTGGCCGGCGGGGCGGTGTGGATTTCGAACCTGGTGGCCGATCGGTTTAGGCAGGCGCACCAATGGTTGGACGACTTCCACGCCAGCCAACCTTTGTGGGCAGTGCATGGGGAAGGCACGCGCGAAGCACGGGCTTGGGTTGAGCCGCTGTTGGAACAACTGCGCGGCGGACAGGCGGCGAAGGTGATTGGGCGGTTGGAACAATTCAGTGAAGGGGCAGCGGCGCGATCGCATTGCGTTGTCGGCAACACTAATGTCAGTTCAGGCGACCCGGTCAATTCTGGAATACGCGTGGAGACGAATCGTGGTCGGTGCTGCAAGAGTACTGGCACAATGGTGCTGGGCTCTGTTGTTCCCGCACATGAGCTGCAGTGATCCTTGCCCGCAACTGAGATTAGTCAGTAATACCCCCCGTAAAAGCTGATTTGCTCCTGACGAAAAGTGTGGGGCGGGAAACAACGCCGCTCGTCGTGCAGACAAAAGCGATCGCTTCCGGATCCGGTGTCGAGATATCGAGGCCGGAAAGAAAGAGTTGCCTCATGCCTGATTAGGTAGGCCGCTCAGAACCTGTACACCCCAACTGAGGTTTTCGCACCCTGTTAATGGACGACTGGCGCGTGCTCATTTGTATTTGACAATTTGCAGTTATTGGTATTAAGTTGCCCCTTGAAAATCAAGGAGACAAGAACATGAAACGACTGGTGGTCATTTTGATTGGGATGGGCGCTCTGGTAACGATGGTGGTGCTTTCTGCTGTTGCGAAACCTTTAACTGCCGAAGAGAAAGAAGAACTGGCTCGGAATCGGGCTTTGGCACAGGAGGCGATCACTTTTCAAGCCATTGCCGCCAGTAACGCGCGCAACCCTGGTAGCCCTGTTGGGCCACCGCAGAAGGTCACACTCTGCCATAAAGGGCGCACCATCAGCGTTCCCGAACCCGCTGTAGCAGCTCACTTGGCACACGGCGATACGCTTGGGCCATGTCCGGGCGGAAACGAACGGGGTAATAACGGGGTGGGAAACGGCGAGGACCCGCAACCGCCTGGCAACCCGCCAGTCAATGACGGTCCGGGCACCGGCCCCGGTAATCCCGGCAATCGCAAATAGGATGGTCCAACACGTTTTCGAGCTTGGCAGTTTTTTCGCCTACAGCTAATCTTACCCCCCAATGAGAGGGGTGTTTAATGTCGCCTTGCTGGTCTGCACCACCATTCTCTTGGTGGTTGCTGTCATGGTTTTTGGTGGCGTCCTACTTCCGTACGCCGCCCCTCTGTATCTGACAGGTGCTGCGCTCGCCTTGTTGTGGGCGGCAAAACTTTTTCTCATTGAACCCGTCTCTTGGACACGTTCGCCGATGCATTGGCCGGTGCTCGGATTTGCCGTGTATGCATTCGTTCGTTATCTGACTGGGACGATTGGTTATGACGGTCGCATTGAACTACTCAATCTCAGCTTAGCGGTGTTGGTTTATTTCGTTGCAGCCACGACGTTGCGTCGCGACCGTGACAGGACTGTGCTGGTCTTGACACTCGCGCTCTTGGGCTTTTTCCAAGCCGTCCATGGTCTCTGGCAATTCACATCCAAAAGCAACTTGGTCTTCCATCTCGACCGTCATTTTCAATATCAGGGCCGTGCCTCCGGGGCATTCTTCAACCCGAATCATCTGGCGGGTTTTTTGGAAATCATTCTGGCAGTGCTCTTGGCACACATTGTCATCCACTGGTCTGGCGCGCGCCGCCTGCAACAACAAACGCTGCACAAGCTGCTCCAGTTTTACTGCGCGCTCTTTGTCTTGGCGGGGCTGTATGCCACCCTGTCCCGCGCGGCTTGGATTTCGTTTGGCACCGGTGTGGTGGCGTTTCTGCTTTGGTGCTGGTACTCCCGCGACCTGTCGCCGCGCGTCGTGGATGTTGCACTCGGCGTGGTGCTGATTGTGGGCCTCGTGCTCCTCAGCCGCCCCTCGCTGCGGCAACGATTTGCCGACACCTTCACGTTGAACCCCCATTATACCTTTGAAACCTCCGCAGTCGAAGTGCGCGATACGACGGCCGGAGGGCGAACTTTAATGTGGAAGTCCACCTGGCAGATGGTGCGCGACCATCCGTGGTTCGGTCTTGGCCCCGGCATGTGGCGATGGATTCATCTCGCTTACCGGGATCCGCGCCTACAAATCCGTCCCGAGTATGCCCACAACGATCTCCTCCAATTGGGCGCGCAATACGGCAGCGTGGGCTGGCTGCTCGCCGCCACGGCGCTAGCGTTTTTCTTCACTCAGGTTGCCTGCCTCGCACGACAATCGCACTCGTCCAGCGAACGCGCTTTCGCGCTGGGCACGGCCACCGCCGTGACCGCGTTGCTCGTGCATTCTCTGGCGGATTTCAACCTCCAAATCCCCGCCAATGCGCTCCTGCTGGCAACGCTCATGGGCATGACCATCGCCATGGGGCGGGGCAACAACTCGCGCTGGCGCAGCACCTGGCCGCGCGCCGCCAAGTGGACCACCGGCTTGGTCTTGATTGCCTTGGCGTGGTTTCTTGGCTGGTGCGGAACGCGAACGGCCTTGGCCAGCCGGGCCGTCCAGGCCGGCAACGACGCCCGCGCCATGTTCCACTGGGACATCGCGCTGGATCATTACGCGCGCGCACTGCGACTCGACGCCCGGTCGCCCGAGGTGTACGCCGCCATCGGGGAACTCTACCGAGTTCGCAGTGCCTTGGCCGACGCACCGTCTGAAGAATCTGATCGCCGTCGCTTCGCCCGCGAAGCCATGGATGCCTTCCGACGCGCCCTCCTGCTCAATCCCTATGATTCCGACACGTTGTTGCGGTTGGCCTCGGCCTGCGAGCTGGCCGCGGATCTGCCACAAGCCCGTGCTGCCTACGACGAGGCATTGCGCATGGACCCGCAAAATGGATTTGCCCATTTTCGGCGCGGGCTTTTCCATTACCGCAACAACGAACGCGCCTCCGCTCTGGAAGCCTTCACCAAGGCACATCAACTTCTGCCGGCCGATCCCACCATCAATCTGCACTTGAAAGCCCTGTCGCAACCAGAGTAATCTCCGCGCAGTGGGAAGCTAACGATCATGTCCACAACCACGAAACCGCAGAAGACACTCCGCCGGCACCGCCGCATTCGTCTTCGCGACTGGCCGGAATTTCTCTGGCTACTGATCACCAGTCCGACCTTCCGCGGCTCGCCCAACAAGCGGCGGGCTTACATCGAGTACCGCACAACCAAGCTCTCGACCCGCCATTATTCCTGAGCGACAATCCGTCAAGCTTGACCCTCCCGGAGACGTGCGGCAGTATGAGCGTCCATGTGGCAATGGACTGAAAACGTCGAGCAATACGTGCTCGACGTCATCTTTGAGCGGCGCCGGGATTTCGGCGCCCGGCTGACGCGCACGGCGTTGTTTGGGATCTCAAAGATCTATGAGGCTGCCGTCCAGTTCCGGTTATTTCTATGGAAGAATCGTATTTTCCGCGACCACACGCTCGGCTGCCAAGTCGTCAGCATCGGCAACCTCACAGTCGGCGGCACCGGCAAGACGCCGGTCGTCGAAGTCTTCGCCCGGGCCCTGCAACAAGCCGGACGCCGCGTGGCCATCCTCTCGCGCGGTTACAAAAGCACCCCGCGACCGCTCTGGCAACGCATCCTCACCAAGATCACTTTTCAAGACGATCAAATCCCCCCCAAAATCGTGTCGGATGGCCATTCGTTGTTGCTCGACAGCGCCCAAGCCGGGGACGAACCCTACATGCTCGCCTCCAATCTCAAAGACGTGGTGGTCCTGGTGGACAAAAACCGGGTCAAAGCCGGACGCTACGCAATTTCCAAGTTTGGCTGCGACACATTGTTGCTCGATGACGGATTTCAGTACCTGGCTCTCAAGAGCCGACTCGATATCTGCCTCGTGGACCGCCACAATCCTTTCGGCAATCACTACCTGCTTCCGCGCGGCACATTGCGCGAACCCATCGCCAACCTCAAACGCGCCCACTATATTTTCATTACCAAATGTAACGACCGCGGCGCCAGAAAACTCCGCCGCTACATCCGCGACTACAACGCTCGCGCGGAAATCATCGAATGCACTCACCAGCCACTCTACTTGCAAGACGTCTTCAGCGGCGAACGACAGGAGCTCAGTTATCTGCGCGGGCGCAACGTCGCAGCCATTTCCGGCATCGCCATGCCCGAAAGCTTTGAAAACGGTCTGCGTGATCTCGGTGCCAACGTCATTTACGCCAAACGCTACGCCGACCATCACCGCTACACCCAACAAGAAATCCTCAACATGATCAACCGCAGCCTCAAACGCGGCGCGACGGCCATCCTCACCACCGAAAAAGACGCCGTCCGCTTTCCCAAGATTGACCGCCGCGACATCCCCCTCTACTATTTGCGCGTTGAAATCCGCATCATCGCCGGCGCCAAGGACTTTCAAGATGCCGTCACCCGAATCTGCCATCGTTAACACACGCCCGGTTCGGTACTTGGTGCGCGTCCCCAACTGGATCGGCGACAGTGTCATGGCCATGCCCGCCGTGCGGCGCTTGCGCGAGTTTGCTCCCTTCGCCCACATCACCATTGCTGGTCCCGCCAAGCTCCACGACCTCTGGCGGCACAACGCCCACGCCAACGAAGCCATCCCCTTCTCGCGCCATGTTGCCCCCGACCGGCTGCGCTCTGGGCAGTACGACGTCGCGATCATTTTTCCCAACTCCTTCCGTTCCGCGTGGGAATGTTGGCGCGCCGGCATCCCGCGCCGCGTCGGCTTTGCCGGTTACTGGCGCCGCGCCTTGCTCACCGATGTCGTCCCCGAACCGCCCGGCGAAAAGCCGGTCACCAAAACCGTCACCGTGGCCGGCCAGACCTTCTCCATCAAACACCACCCCGTCGCCCGCCACCTCACCAAACGCTACCTCGACCTCGTCGGCCTTCTCGGCGCCAGCCGCGAACCTTGTCCGCCGCATGTCTTTTTGGCCATGGAAGAACTGCCGCCGTTGCGCAAGTTTCTGAACGACACCGGCACCCCCTTCATCGGTCTGCACGCCGGCGCCGAATACGGCCCGGCCAAACGCTGGCCGGCGGCCCGGTTTGCCGAAGTCGCGGTTTGTGTCTCCCAACAACGCAACTGCCGGTTTCTCCTCTTTGGCGGCCCGGACGAAGTGGCCTTGGCCGGCGAAATCGAAG
>CALBCO010000140.1 GCA_937927265.1 uncultured Verrucomicrobiae bacterium
AAAAGATTCAGGAGTTGCACGCCAAGGAGGTGGGGGTGGGGAACCCCTCTGAAGAACGTGCAAGCTCCTGAATCTAAAACCACCCACTTATACAACCCGCCCTAAAACTTTGCAACAACTATTTTCATCCCCCTCCCCCCTATCCGCCCGCGACCGGGATAATGATCTCCAAAATATCACCGTCCTGTAACTTTTGCGTCGCCAATTTGTTGCGTTCCAACACGTTTCCGTTATATTCCACCACTACCTGCGTTGGTTTCCAACCCCGCTCCGCCAAAAATCCAGCCACCGTGCACGGCAATTGAACCTCTTGGACTTGGCCGTTCACCGTCAAGTTTGCCGCCTTAGCTTTCATTCAACACCCTCTCCCAATCCTTCCATACCGGCTCGTATCCCATCCGCTGAAGTTGCGCCACCACCTCAGCCGGTGACCTGCGGTCTGCAATGTGAAACTGTACCGTCGCTTGTTCGCCCTCAGACTCAATGAACGGCAACTGCGGTTTGACCTGTCGCCCACCCTTGGTGAGATGTAACTGCTCTTTTCCCTGTCCTGTGTAACCACCTGGCTCTGTATGACTTCCCGCACTGATTAAGGTCACACCCAACGGGATCAAACCATCCCGTAATCGTGCTGATTCCCGCGTGCTCAAGACAATCCCGATTTCCGGGTACATGATCCGCAGTGCGCAAATAAATTGCGTCAGATCACGATCTCCAACTGTAACCAACGGCTCAAACTCCCCGGCTGCTGGCCGCAACCGCGGCACGCTTACAGTCAATTGCGACTTCCAACATTTTCTTAACAGATACCCGGCGTGAGCCGCAACAGCAATCGCCTCTTGCCGCCACTCCGCCAATCCTAACAAGGTTCCAATTCCAAGTCGTTTGAATCCAGCCGCATACGCTCGTTCTGGGGATTCCAACCTCCAGTCAAAATCCTTCTTCGGTCCGCTCACGTGCATCCGGTCATAAACCATTCGGTCATAAGTCTCTTGATAGACAACCAAGCCTTCCGCTCCAGCTTTCACCAATGACTCATAACCTTCCACTTCCATTGGTCCAACCTCTAAGGAGATACTCGGCCAGGTGGGACGCAGCCCAGCGATGCAATTACGCAAATAGTTCCCCGAAACAAAATGTGGATGCTCCCCGGCCACCAAAAGAATGTGCCGAAAGCCCTGTCCCCGCAGATATTGCGCCTCTTCCAAAACCTGTTCGAGCGTCAACGTGACCCGCAGAATTGGGTTGTCCCGCGCAAAACCGCAGTACCGGCAAATGTTGATGCATTCGTTGCTCAAGTAAAGCGGGGCAAAGAACCGGATAACTCGGCCAAAATGACGAATGGTCAGCTCGTGGGCTTGCCTGGCCAACTCCTCCAAGTACGGCGGCTTCCCAGCGATTGGCGACACTAATGCCGCAAAATCAGCCAACGACCGTCGTCGTCCGGCCGCCAACGCCGCCTCGACCTGCGCGGCGGTCGCCCGCTCCGCCTGCCGAACCAAACCGACCAGATCCAACTGGTTGAACTCTGCTACAAAAGTGTTCACAGCGTCCCACCCTAGCCGACTCATTTCTCCCGGTCAAACCACCCTTGATTTCGACCACCCACAGACTACAATACCGCCATGAGCGTGCTGCTGTCGTTGCTGTTGTTGTGCTTGGGTTCTTCGCACTTTCCGGAGGGGCCACTGTGCACTACAACGGCCTCCACATTATCGAGGCTTACCGAGTAAATCATGGCTACCTTGATGAAGTTAGCGCCCGCAACTACGTGCTATTGAACGGAACACAACGTCGGTTCATGCAGCCGAAAGTGCGCAGACTATGAAACGAATCTGGTTGGTTGCGGGAATGATGGTTGCCGTTGGGTTGACGACAGCCGGATTCTCCATTTCATCCATCGAATTGCTACCGACCAACAAGGTGCGGTTGGTTTGGGGCAGCGCCAGCGGTGCAGTCTATGCCGTGGAACGAACATTCAACATGACGCAATCCTTCGCTGCGATTGCGTCCGACCTGCCGGCCACGCCGCCCCAGAATGTGTTCACCGACACGGTCCCGGCCGAGACGCAGGCGGCGTTTTACCGGTTCCGAGTTACATTGCCGGCGACCCATTGGTGGCAGCACGCCCACGATGCGCAACGCACCGGCTACGCCCCCGCCGCCCCGGCCCATCCGTGGCGCTGGGCATGGCAGTGGAACGGCTCGGACGCCGTCGGCGGCATCGCGCCCGGCAAGGTCTTACTGCCGCGCAACGTCCAACCGATCATCGCCGAGGGCCGCGTATATATCGCCGCCGGCACCAACGGCATCTTCGCTCTTAATGAAAACACCGGCGCGGTCCTTTGGCAGGCCCAGCCGGGCGGCGGAATCAATTCCACCGTGGCCTACGATCCCTACACGCGCGCGTTGTTTGCCGTGTCCAGTAACGGCCGGCTCTACAAACTCAATCCCACCAACGGCGCGACCATCGCCTCCTGCGTGCTCGGCGCGGCCAGCAGCCTGCCGTTGCCGGCTGCGGTGATCAACGGGCGCCTCTTCGCGGCGATGGGACAAAATGTGCTCGCGCTCGATCCCGCGACACTGGACACCAACTGGCTTTACAATGCCGGCAGCCCGGTGGAAACGCCGCCGGCCTACTCGGCAAGCCGCGACCTCGTGGTGGTGTGCTCGCAAGACCTCTACGTCCATGCCATCCGCAACAGCACCGGCACGCAACTGTGGCGCGTCAAGCCGGGCACCCACACGCCGGACGAACATCACACCTTCGCCAACGGCTGGCCGGTCATCGCCGAGCAGCACGGCCTGGTGTTGCTGCGGCAACGGATTCATTGGGATTATCTCTGGCTCAATCCCGACCCGTTTGCCATGCCGAACAACGCAACGATTCGCGCCCGGCTCGCGGCGCAGCCCGGCGCCCGTTGCCACTATGCGCTGCGACTGACCGACGGTAGTATCGCGTTTCACATCAACAACGGCGCAGGCGGGTTTGGCGACGGCGGCTATTTGCCCATCGGCTCGATGCCCATCGTGCGCGTCTTCCCGGAAGGCACCGAAATCGCACTCAACATCATCCGTGGCGATGGCCGCTACGATGCCCGGTGGGACTCCCATTTCGGCGAGACCGTGCTCGACACCAACACGGTGGCCGTCCTGCAAGCCGGTGATGTGCGCTGGATCCGGCACGGCAACACGCCGAACGATGACGACTTTCTGTTGACCGACGAACAACCGTTTTTGTCGGCCGCCGGTGACTATTTATTCGGCAACCATTGGCTGGTGACGTACGCGATTCGTCCCCTGGACCGCGACCCGACCCGCGGCACATGGGCCAACAAAATCAATTCGACGAATCTCTCGTGGATGATCGTTTCGCAAGGGGCGTGCGGCCCGTGCGCATTTTCGCCAACACACTACTGTGCGCAATCGCTGAACGAAGATCCCGGCTGCGCCCGTAATTATGCCGGTGGGTTTTACGTCTGCTACAACGTCGGCAGCCCTGTGCCGGTTCACGACCGGTATTGGACCGAGTACGGTTGCGTGGTGGGCTTGCCGGACAAACTGATCGTACGCGACACCACCGGAGCGATTTTCTGTCTTATGACCGGCGACCCGCTGGCCGGCGGCGCATCCGCCCTGCCCCCCGCGCCGGCGACGCAATCGGTGGCCGGCGAGCCAGTCACTATGCGAGGCGAATTGCGTTACGTGTTCAACAACGGGAAGGAAATCCTGCTGGCTTTTGCCCATCCGCACCAAGGCCATTTCAAGGCGCTGATCCCGCGCGCAGCGTGGCCGGCGTTTCCGGGTCTCGGCACGAACATGGGCCGCAATCAAACGGGATTGTTCCGCGAAGGGCAGATCATTGCCGTGAGTGGGACGGCAGCGTTTTATCAAGGGGATCCTGCCATCGATCTGTATTCGCCCGACCAAGTGCGACCGTGAAACCGATCTTGT
>CALBCO010000141.1 GCA_937927265.1 uncultured Verrucomicrobiae bacterium
ACACCCCGGAAACCAGTTCAGACTGCGGAGGTCACTTTCCCATTTGTCCTTTTCCCCAACAAGTCAGGATTCCAGGACTGACAGCATTGCAGCCCCAGAAAACGGGGATAGTCCTTCCAGCAATGGGTCACCGACCCCGGCGCTCTGGTGTGCCGGCCCACGGGTTCGGGCATCTCAATGCCGTGGTCGAAGTGACCGCGGAAGGCACCGCATTATGAATCGCCTGTGTCTTTCCCTGTTGGCTGCCACCCTCCTGGCGCCGTGGGCCGTCGCCGATGATTGGGAATCGTTGGAGAACCGGCCCGTGGCCAGCATTACCGCCGAACGCTGGAATCACGTGCTCGATCATTTCCGCGAAAAACCCTATGCCGTGGCCGAACTCCAGCCTTGCCTCGAGATCCTCCGCGCCGCCGTCAAACAAGGCGTGCCGGTCCACGGCCTCTGGACGTTACTGGAAGAAGGCGCCATCAAACAAGTCGCCCCACTCCGCACTGCTCGACCGCGCCACCCAACGCTTGGCCCGCCTGCGGATCGCCCAGCAGTTGCTTGCCGAGACTGGCTTTGCCGGCTGCACCGCCGCAGCGCGCCAAGAATTGACGGACACCGTCGCCCGCGCGCTCAAAACCGGCCTCACCATTGCCGCGATGCGTCCAGCGTTGCAGGCCGCCGCCGGCCCAAACACCGGGCGGGTCAATACCACCCTGGAAGACGGTGAATCCCTGCACCTGACTGGCGTGGACGAGGCGACTGTCACGCTGTTGATGCGGGATTTTATCGTGCGCGGTTTGGGACGGGGCAAAATTCTTCGCGCCACCGGCCACGTCATTGCTCAACACCGGCAAGGCGTCAGCGGCGAGCAAATTCGCGCCACCCTCTGGCAAACCGCATCCATCGCGCCCAGCGGCCAACCCCAACATCGGCGGAGCCGCTGATTTTCCGTCAGCGTTCCTCCAGAAAATCCCACAACACTCTGCCGTCGGCGTCGCGCGGCACGGGCACGCCTCACGCCACCGCCGCGGTGGGCGCGACGCTCGTGATCAGTGTCGGCCGCACCCGCCGGTAACCCCGCCGCACGCCGGCCGGCCAACACAAAATACGAATCATCGCTGTGCCCACCGGCATTGATCAACGGCCAATCCCATGTACCCACATCGGCTACTGAATGCGTCCGCCAAAACTCCGCCCGATCCACCTTCGCCAACGGATGCGCCGGCGCCGCGATCAGGAAAATGTCACCGACCCGGTCGCCGCCGACCGCCAGCCGCCCGGCATCCTCGCGCGGCAACACCACCCGGTAACGATGCCGGCCCCGTGAGTCCTTCCAGTCCAGCAACGCCTCAATGATCTCGTCGCGCAACCGGGTGAACTCCTCGCCCGGCGACACAATCCCTTGCGAGTCGCGACCCTGCAGATTCAGGAAGACATACGGGCCGTGACCGTACGCCACAGTGCGCGCCCAATCCACCACGCCCTCGGCCCCGCGCGCGAGCCAAGCGTGCTGTTCGAGCAAATGATTGAGGTTCGTTTTGTCAGGCAAGCCCGGCAACGCCACTGCGCCGCCGTGGTCCGACACCAGCGCCACCAACGTGTCCGGCCCGGCCGCATCGAGCACCGCGCCGACAATCTCGTCGCCCCAACTCATCAGCCGGTCCCAATACGCCCAGCCCTCCGCGGCCCGCGCCGGGTCGTGGAGCGGATGGCGGTCGTCAATCATGTAGAACGACAAATGTTGCGCCCAATCCGGCGTGTGCCATTTCAGCATGTACAAATCCCACGGCTGCGTTTGCAACAAATGCGCCGTCGCCAACCGTGTCCACCGCGAGAACGATTCCTGTTCCTCGACAAACGTCGGCACATCCTCCGCGCCGAATGTGACCAACTGTTGCGGCCCCGGTTGCCCGACGTACGGCCCGCATTGGGTCACCAACTCCTCCGCCAACTCGGCGGGATGCACGAAATCCGTCGCGTGATGCAACTGACTCAGATGCAAATGCCGGCCGTCCGACGAGAGCTTCAACAATTTCCCGCGCACAAAAGCCGGAACGGGTTGCCCATCGGCAGTGAACGTGTGGCGCGCCCAACCGGACATCTCGCCGACGCGCAACGGCAGCAACGGCTTTACGCTATCCCGCGCACCGTGAATTTCGAGATGGCCGCCGCGTACCTTGCCGTACAACGAGGACACCTGCCGGTACCGGCTGAGATAATTCGGCACGACGGGCAGTTCCACGTCGCCATTCGGCTGCACTGTCACGCGCCGCCACAATTGTTGCTCGAACCATGATTGCGGCGTCACGTCCGTGCTGTAGCCGACTGCCCCTTGCAAAGCCCGTTGCGGCCACGTTGGATTGCCATCGCCGCCGACGTGGATCATCCCGTCGGTGAACGTCAACGGCCAGGATTGTCCCCAATCAAAAATAATGCTGCGTTTACCTGCCCGGTGGGCGGTGGTCCACAACGATTCGGCCGTCAACAGATGCGACGGGAACCCGGTCTGCCATTTGTCGAGTGGATCTCCCGGCAGGTGCATATGCATGTTGCACCCGTGCACCCACGGCGAGGCGCCCGTGGCGAGACAGGCCCAGTTGGTGCCGGTTTCCATCGGAAAACACAGCCAGGTCTGCGTCACGCTGCCGCGAGCCAGCAACTCCTTCACGCGCGGCATCACGCCCCGCGCCACGAATTTCTCCAAAAACCAAAGCGACACCGAGTCGAAACCGATGATGGCGAGTTTGCGAGTTGTATTCCGTGCCTCTTCCTACTAAGTCCAGTCCTCCCCTCGGTCAAGGGGACGATCAGAGATGAGGGGACACTGCGCCATCCCGCCGAGCAGGCCAGCGCTCTCCGAGTGCGGCCCGTCGCTCCCACCATGATCGGTCTCGGAGAGACGCGACGGAGCGGGTCTCGCCCACCAGCCTGTTGCCGGAGTCTTGACCGAGTATTGCTTTGGCACAACCACACCGCCCATTTTACCCTGGCAGACAATCGCAAACCATGGTTCAGATCCATGCAACACGTGTCGCATGCATCTGCAACTACTTCCATCGCGATCGCTGTAACTTTTCGCGGCCCGGCGGCTCTGACACGGTAATGCCAATAATCTGGAAAATCGTGATTGGGATGCTAGCCGGCGGAGCGTTGGGCTTCGCTTATTACCGGTTCGTCGGCTGTGCCACGGGCACGTGTCCTCTGACTAGCAATCCGTGGACGAGCACGTTGTATGGGATGCTGCTCGGCAGCTTGATCGCCGGCAGCTTGACGAAATAACTCAGAAAGGAAAACCAATGACCGTAGAAAACAAAATCCGCGCGTTTGCCGGAATCTTCATCCTCGTGAGTCTCGTGTTGTATCTGTACGAGAGTCCTTACTGGCTGTTCTTCACTGCGTTTGTGGGGGCCAACCTGTTGCAGAGCGCGTTCACCGGCTTCTGTCCGCTGGAGATCATCCTGAAAAAGTGCGGCACAAAAGGCGGCGGTTGCTGTTGCAGCGGTGAAGACAAGCAGTAATCCCCTGCAGCCGAACAAGCTCTCCTTCGGAGGACAAGCCGTGCCGGGGCCGGCGAGGGCCCTAGCCGAATCCGGTAAATCCGGGCGGGGTGATTGGCGGCCCCACCGTGGTCAACGTAGTTGGTCGTAATGTCGCCGGGGGTGTTGAGGTAGGATCGTAGCCAAGTCTTGGTAGTTGGTGTTGTATCCGTCACTGGGCGTCGCCTGTACCACGTTTGTTCACCCCCGGCCGCCTGCCACGTCACCACGAAATCAACCCCAGTCACCTCGGTCGAATTCACTCGAAACACCGACGCCGCATTCGTCGGGTCGAGTCCTGCGCGGCATTGCTGCAAGAGGCTCATCCTCTTGCCCAATGGATCGGAACTGGCCCAATTGGGGTCAAGTGGATCAAGTCCGTATTATTGCTTTCAACCATTCGGATTCCCGTTGCCAACCGCACTGGTGTTCGGATTCAATAAAATGATTCCCGCCTGGACGACGCCACTGCTTCGCACAAAACTGGCGCAAGGATTTGTCGTGACAATCTTATCGGCGACAAACGTGCCACTACTGATTGTCAGAGTGCCTCCGCATCACTCAAACGTAGCCGCAGGGGCAGAGTTGGTTGCGTATAGGTTGCCGCCACCCAGAAACAAGTGGGCCGTCGAGTCACAAGCGGTGCGACCGATAACCATGTTCGAAAAGACACTTACAGTTCCACCCGTTATAGTGAGCAGGCCGCTCGAACCATTGGCATACCCGAGATAAAACTACTTGAGCGTTACAAGATCCGTTGGACACGTTCATGGCCCCCTGACCGGTGTTCCCTACATAAGCGGTTGGCGTCAGCGTGTTCAACTGGCCGTCCACTAACCAAAACTGTGCCCGTTGCCAAGCTCGCATTACCCAAGACAAGTTCTGTCCGCAAATTGTTTGTTCCACCGGCGAAGGTTAGTGTCCCTTGTGAGCCGGCATTTCCGCCGACGCACACGGCCGGGCCGGCACCGCCCCAGCCCGCCATCCATGTCCCATTGGAAACGACCAGTTGCCCGCTACCGGAGTATCCGACATCGGTGTAATTGCTGACTCCGATCGGCTGATCACCCTTCAACTACATCTTGCCTGTCGTTCCCGGGTCATTCCTGACGACAAAAGACCCGCACGCGCCTTTGCCACCCAGAACCGTCAAATCTCCGCGCATGGCGTTGGTGTATCCGACATACACGACTCCTCCACCTCCGATACCTCCTTGGGCAATCGTAATCTGCCCCACCGAGTTGCTGCCGATGTAAACGGTCGCGCCGCCGACGAGGTATCCACCAAGCCACCGCAGCGTACCATCAACAACGACCCGCGATGGCCATATTGTGCCACCGCAAACATCAACCAGGGCCCCGCTATTCACGATCATGCTCTGAGCATTCAGCCGGTGTGTCTCGTTCGTCAGAAGCAGTGTAATTGTCTGCGTACCAAGACTGCCCATTGTAAGAGACTGAATCGTGTACTCAAACGACGTGCTTCCATCGTCGAGCGTGATGGTCTTGCCGGGTGAGTATGGGAGAAAGACATTGTGCAAAAAACGGTGGACTCCCAAGCGACCAGTTCGCCTTCGTCAACCCATTGCCTCCACTCTCGTTCGTCCAACTATTCTCGATTGCGTGGGCGGTGCGACCGGCCAGCAGGCAGCCAGTCAAGATGATCGTCAATACCCCTCGCTTCATCGCATCCCACTTTACCGGAGTTGCGCACCGGTGCACGATTTCTCTCCGACGTTCGCTTCCAGCCTCCAGCTTCCATTGCCCATCTCCTTGTGTCGCACGGCACGACGATGGATTTGCTTTCGCCCGGCTGGCTTGCGTCGGCGGCTTGGGCGAGGGTGAGGTGCACTTGCACCGTTGCGCGGGTCGCCCGCCGTCGTTTTTCTGTCGTGAAACCCTGTCCAAGTCATCCAAAGCGTCGCTGGTGCGGCGCTTGGGATGGCCGAGGAAAACTGTCAGCTCTCGTGCTAACGATCAGAAAGAAGACCCCTTATTCACGGGGAGCGTGGTGGTGCACTTGAAACGAAACGTAATGAGTAATCTTGCCGTTGTCATCGCAGATGGGGCTGATGTTCCACGATGCCAAGTAGGGGGTGCCGTCCTTGCGATAGTTGATCGTCTGGCCGGTGAACGGCTCGCCATTTTTCAGCCGTTCCGCAAGATCCTTCAACACCAACCGGTTAGTCCGCGGTCCTTGCAACAAGCGCGGAGTTTGCCCCAGCAATTCCTTTTCGGAATATCCCGTGCTGATGCAAAAGGCGCGGTTGGCGAATAGAATCCGCGGCCCGGGCCGTTTCAGATCGGCGTCGGTGATGAGGATCGGGATGTTCGCGCCTTTCAACGCGCGTTCCATGGCTGCCAGCAAATTGGCGTAGTAGGTGACTGTCTCGGCTTCTTTCATGCGGTGGAGTATAACTGACCGGCGGCGCAGGAACAATCCCGCCGCGACTGTGCTATGCTGGGTGGGTCATGCCAGCCAGACTGATTTTGCTCACGGGGGCCACCGGCTACATCGGGGGCCGTTTATTACCACGGCTGGAAGCGGCAGGCTATCGCGTCCGTTGTCTCGCCCGCCGACCGGAGTTCTTGCGAGCGCGCGCCGGCTCGCAAACGGAAATCGTCGCCGGCGATTTGCTCGCGCCGGATTCTCTGCCGACCGCCTTGCGCGGGGTGGACGTTGCGTATTATTTGGTGCACTCCTTGGGCGCCGCCGGCGATTTCGAGGAGCAGGACCGGCAAGCCGCCCGCAATTTTGCGGCAGCGGCGCAAGCAGCGGGTGTGCAACGCATCATCTACTTGGGTGGGTTGGGTGACGACGCGCAAACATTGTCACCGCACCTGCGCAGCCGACATGAGGTAGGCCAATGGCTCCGCGCCGGTGGTGTGCCCGTGATTGAGTTTCGCGCCTCCATCGTCATTGGCTCCGGGAGTTTATCGTTCGAACTGGTGCGGGCGTTGGTGGAACGGCTCCCGGTGATGGTGACGCCGCGTTGGGTGCGCGTCTTGGCCCAACCCATCGCCATCAACGATGTGCTGGCGTATTTGGTCGCCGCCACGGAATTCACGCAACCAGGACACCACGTCTTCGAAATCGGCGGCCCGGATGTGATGTCGTATGAGCAACTCATGCGCGAGTATGCCCGCCAACGGGGATTGCATCGCTGGATGATCCCCGTGCCCGTGCTGACGCCGCGCCTGTCGAGTTTGTGGCTGGGGCTGGTGACGCCCGTGTATGCACGGGTGGGGCGAAAGTTGATTGACAGCATCCGTCATCCGACCATCGTGCGCGACCGCGCAGCGCTGGAGCAGTTTCCCGTGCGGCCGGTCGGGATGCGCGAAGCGATGGCGCAGGCATTGCGCCACGAGGACGCGGATTTTGCCCAAACGCGGTGGTCGGATGCGCAGGTAGTCGCGGGATTGCCGGTGGGTTGGGGAGGCGCCCGACTCGGCAACCGGTTGGTGGACAGCCGCAGCATGTTGACCACAACTCCGCCGACGGCGGTGTGGGCGGCCGTGGAACGGATTGGAGGGCGGACGGGTTGGTATTTTGGCAACAGGTTGTGGCAACTGCGGGGGTGGTTGGATGTGCTGGTGGGCGGAGTGGGGATGCGGCGCGGCCGGCGAGATCCACAGCGCCTGACCGTGGGCGACGTGGTGGATTGTTGGCGCGTCGAAGTTCTGGAACCACAACGACGGTTATTGTTGGTGGCCGAAATGAAGTTGCCGGGCCGCGCCTGGCTGGAGTTTGTCGTCGAGCCGACCGAGACCGGCTCAGTGCTTCGTCAAACCGCCATCTTTGACCCGGTCGGTTTGTGGGGATTGTTTTACTGGTACGCCGTCTGGCCGCTGCATCAATTCATGTTTGCCGGCATGTTGCGGGCAATCGCCACTGCGGGCCGCGCCCCAGCGCGCCGGTAGTTCTCCACGGGCAGTGCGGCAGACCGCGAGTTTTTTGGCGGCAGCTGACAAAGAACGAATCCGTTCAAGGAGAAATCAGTTATGAGATTTTACCCAGCGACTCGAAGTAATCTTATCGGCAGGGGGGAGTGTATTGCACCATGTTTGGGCTGGTCAGTTGTCCTCATGCGCGTGGGGCGCAAGGCGGCGTTGTTCATCGCCGAAAAGCTGGGTGAGTTGTTCGCGCAATTGGAGTCGGGCGCGGAGGAGCCGGACTTTGACGTTGGCCTCGCTCAAACCGAGCGCGTCGGCTGTCTCGCGGACGGACAAGCCTTCGACATCACGCAGGAGGAACACCAGCCGGTGCTTTTCGTCGAGTTGCGCCAGGGCGTCGTCGATCAAGCGTCGGGTCTCGTTCCGTTCGACCAGTCGTTCGGGTGATTCGCGCCAGTCGGCAATGAATTCAGGGTGGGGAATCGCACCTTCCTCGTCCGGCGACGTGGCTTCGTCGAGCGAAACGGTCGGCAGCCCGCGGCGTTTGCGGAGGATTTTCAGGGCAGCAAATGTGGTGATGCGCATGACCCATGTGCTGAAGCTGGCTTCCTCGCGGAAGTCACCCAGATGTTCGAGCGCGTCCAACAAGGTCTGTTGGGTGACATCCTCGGCGTCATGGTCGTTGCCGGTGATTCGTCGGGCCAGGGTGAACACGTGCCGCTCGTGACGGTTGACCAATTCCTCAAACGCCGCCAGCGCGCCCGCTTTGGCGCGGCGGACGAGTTCATGATCGGTAAGCATGGCGTCCATTTTACAGGCCCCAGTGTGCGCCGAGTCGCCGTCACCGACAAGCGAGAAATCAGGGTGGGGCGTTGACACTGACAGTTAGTTTCCGTAGCATACGCGCCAAATTCAACCCAAAGGAAATCATGATCACACTGGATGTTCCGACCAACAGCGAACGCGACCAGCTTTGCATCAACACCATCCGGACGTTGGCCATGGACGGCGTCCAAAAAGCCAATTCGGGCCATCCCGGCGCGCCGATGGGCCTTGCCCCAGTCGGCTATCTCGTCTGGGACAAGTTCCTCAAACACAACCCGGCCAACCCGCACTGGCCGAACCGCGACCGGTTCATCCTCTCCGGCGGGCACGGCTCGATGTTGCTCTATAGTCTGCTTCACTTGACTGGCTACGATTTGCCGCTCGACGAACTTCAGAAGTTCCGTCAATGGGGCAGCAAAACACCTGGCCACCCCGAATACGGCCTCACGCCCGGCGTTGAGACTACTACTGGACCGCTTGGCCAAGGTTATGCCAATAGCGTCGGCATCGCCATTGCCGAACGTTGGCTCGCCAGCACCTTCAACCGTCCTGGTCACAATGTCGTGGACTTTCGCACCATCGCCCTCGGTGGCGACGGCGACATGATGGAAGGCGTGGCGAGCGAAGCCGCGTCACTTGCCGGTCACCTCGGCCTGCACAAGCTGCTCTGGATTTACGACAACAACAAAATCACCATCGAAGGCAAAACCAGCCTCGCGTTCAGCGAAGACGTCGCGCTGCGGTTCAAAGCCTACGGTTGGTACGTCCAACACGTGCCCGATGCCAACGACCTGAAAACCCTCCAGCGCGCCATCAAGAAAGCGCAGAAGCAAACCGACCGGCCGTCATTGATCATCGTGGACAGCCACATCGGTTACGGCGCGCCGACGAAACAAGACACGCACGCCGCTCACGGCGAGCCGCTCGGCGAAGAGGAAATCCGCAAGACCAAAGAACGCTACGGCTGGAATCCCGACGCGAAGTTCTTTGTGCCCGACGAAGTGCGCGCTCACATGCGTAAAGCGCTCCGGCGCGGCAAAAAAGCCGAGAAGGAATGGAACGCGAAACTCGAGGCCTACGCCGCTGCGTTTCCCGATCTCGCCGCGCAATGGCGCATGTTGCAGACGGGTGAGTTGCCGGCGGGCTGGGACAAAGACATTCCCGTGTTCCCGGCCGACCCGAAAGGGCTGGCCTCGCGCGAATCGTCCGGCAAAGTCCTCAATGCCGTCGCCAAGAATGTCCCGTGGTTGCTCGGCGGCTCGGCCGACCTCGCCCCCTCGACGAAGACGCTCATTGCCGGTGGTGGCGACTTTGCCAAAGGCTCGTATGCTGGCCGCAACTTCCATTACGGCGTCCGCGAACACGCGATGACCGCCATCAACAACGGTCTCGCGCTCTGCAAACTCCGACCCTACGGCGCCGGCTTCCTCATCTTCTCCGACTACGCGCGCGGCGCGTTGCGGTTGTCGGCGTTGATGGAACTACCGGTCATCCACATCTTCACGCACGACAGCATCGGCGTTGGCGAAGACGGCCCGACGCACCAGCCCATTGAACAAATCGCCTCGTTGCGGGCGATCCCGAACATGATGGTCATCCGCCCCGGCGACGCCAATGAAGTCAGCGAAGCGTGGCGGGTGGCGATGAAAGAAACCAAACACCCGGTTGCGTTGATTCTGACCCGCCAAGCCATTCCGACCCTCGATCGGACGAAGTTCGCGCCCGCGACTGGCTTGCAGCAGGGCGCCTACGTATTGGCCGATTGCGACGGTACACCCGATCTCATTCTGATTGGCACCGGCTCGGAATTACAGCTCTGTGTCGGCGCGTACGAAAAACTCACTGCCGAAGGCATCAAGGCTCGCGTCGTCAGCATGCCAAGCACGGAGTTGTTCGAGCGGCAACCGCAGGAATACCGGGATGCGGTATTGCCGCCGGCGGTCCGCAAGCGGGTGGCCGTCGAAGCCGGCAGCTCGCTCGGCTGGCATAAGTATGTCGGGTTGGCGGGTGCGGTGGTGGGGCGGACGCAGTTTGGCGCGTCTGCGCCGCTGAAAGATTTGCTCCAGCAATTCGGATTCACCGTGGAGAACGTGTACGCCACCGCGAAGAAGTTGTTGGCCCGCTAAACCGGCAGCGTGAATCGGAACGTCGAGCCTTGGCCGGGCTGGCTGTCCACTTCAATCCGGCCGCGGTGGGCGTCCATGGTTTTCCTGACGATGGCCAGCCCCAGGCCGGTGCCGGCGACTTTGGTCGTCAGGAACGGCTCGAACAACCGTGCTTGTTGCTCAACCGTCATCCCTGCGCCGGTGTCACCAAAGGACAGACTGACCGCCGACCGCTCATCGTTGATTGCCGAACTCACCGTCAACGTGCCGCCATCGGGCATGGCCTGGACGGCGTTGAGAATGAGGTTGAGACAGGCCTGTTCGATCTGCGTGCGGTCCGCCCGGACCGGCGGCAGGTCCGGCGCGAACCGGGTGACGAGCCGGATGTTCTGCCGGCTCAACGCCGGGCGGGTCAGCAACAGCACGTCCTCCAGCACGGCGTTCAAATCCACCAGCGCGAACGTCGGCTCGTTGGACCGGGCAAACGTGAGCAGCCGGTTCATGATCTGATTGAGGTGATCCATTTTCTCCGCCACGATCTCCGCGTCGCGCTGGCGCGGGTCGCCGGGAGGGAACTGGAGGTTGAGCGATTGGTAAAGCATCTTCATTACCGTCAGCGGATTGCGGATTTCGTGGGCGATTTCGGCAGCGAGCAAGCCGAGCGTGCTCAGGCGTTCGTGGTGTCGAAGTTGTTCCTCGACGGCGACAATCTTCTCGTGCAGCCGGGTATGTTCGATGGCGACGGCCGCGAGGTTGGCGAGGGCGCTGAGGATTTTGATGTCCTGATTGGAAAAGCGGTACGGCTCGCCGGTATAGACGCTGAGCGCGCCGATAATCGTGTTGCCAAAGGTCATCGGCACCGCCAACAGCGAGACGAGTTGCTCCTGCTTCGCCAACGCGGTGTGCCGGGAGGCGTCGTGTTCCTGAACGTTGGGCACTTGCAACGGCTTGGCGCGGCGGACGACCACGCCCAACAGGCTGTCGTCCACGCTCAACGGCGGCCGGCGCGTGTAATCGGAACCGGCACCGTGGCAGGCGGCGAGTTCAAGCCGGTCGCGGGCGGCGTTGAGCAGCATCAGCGAGCACATCTTCGTGTTCATCAACGCGCAAGCGTGCCGCGTGACCCGCTGCAAGATCTCCCGAAGATCCACCGGCGCGATCACCGACTCGGCGACGGCAAACAACGATTCCAATTGCCGGGCTTTGTGGGCGACCGTCTCGTACAACCACGAATTATGAATGACCTGCGCGGCATGATGGGCCAGCGCGACGAGCAATTCAGCGTCGGCGGCGCTGAACGCGTTCCGCCGGGTGGAATCCACGTTCAGGACGCCGATCAACTGGCCGTCCACGGTCAACGGCACCGCCAACTCGCTGCGGATGCCGCGGCGGACGGAAATGTAACGCGGGTCAGCCTTCACATCCGGCACGCGCAATGGTTGGCCGGTTTTGGCGACCCAGCCGGTGACGCCACGGCCGATGGGCAGCCGGAGTTGCCGGGCGTGGGGGCTCAGTCCGATGGCAACTTCGATTTCGAGCAATTGTGTGAGCGGGTTGATGAGGGCAATCGAGCCGCTGGACGCTTGCATGTGGTCCACCGCCTCGCGCAAGACGAGGTTAAGGACCTGGCTGGGTTCGAGCGAGGAGTTGAGCACCCGGCTCACGCGCGCTAACACTTCGTAGTGGTGCAGCTTGTCTTGTCCAGCTTTGCTGGTATTCGGTTGAGCCATAATGCGCTGGCGCGCATTCTACGCCAACCATGCCGCGCATGACAAACCGGACATGCAGGAAGTACCCCCTTCCTCAATCATTACGATGCAAATGGGGTTGATGGTTGGTGGGGAGGACAGCAACGCAGTGCGCACGTCACCGAGCCAATCGTGCCTTTGCGGGGGGCGACAGTCGTCGCCTGGGCCAAAAATCATCGTTTTTTCTAGTTCTCCCGGCTCGCCAGTCAAAGCGCCGTCACGCCCAGCCTCGGGCTGGAGTCTTCTGGGAGGCTGAGAACCCGCGGCGCGGGCGTCAGCCGCTGGCTTCCGGCTGGGGACGGCCCGGCACGTGCGTTGGCCACACCCGCTGCGCCGAACGCTGCCACCAGCACAACCACGCCCCAACCACCAGCACCCGCGCCACCCCTTGCCGCGAGCGCCACGCCATCCGCCCG
>CALBCO010000142.1 GCA_937927265.1 uncultured Verrucomicrobiae bacterium
CGGGTGATCGGGACGGACCCGTTGATCCAGATCGATGCGATAACTGAACAAGTCTTTCTGCGGTTGCGGTTGTCCCATCATGCGCGTGCGTTCCTTGCGCCCACCCCTCGAGCAGAACGGGATCGTGGCCGGAAGAAAAAAGTGCGTTCCGACAAAGAAAAATCACCACCGCTCAACCCGATTTGGGCAACACGCCCTGGACATTAGACATTGTGAGTAATCGGACGAATAGGACGACGCTGGAAGGCGTGCACAGTTATGCCTGCAACGCCAACAACTGGCTGACGGACGTAATGTACCCGGATGGTCGCGTTCAAGCATTCAGCTACCTCTGACCATGGCAAGCTGGAACTTTAATTTTGTTGGGAATTTGGGGGGCATGGGATTATTCCGACAAGACGGGTTTTGCGTTCAAGGCGCGCCGCACGATTCTGGGCTCTGTGCCAGGCTCGCCACGAAGGCACTCACGCCCATCGCCGCCAGCACGCAGGTCTCGGCAGGTTTGGCGGTGGCAACGGCGGGCAGGCCTTCCAGTTCATAGACGCGCGCCAGCGCCTTGATGGTGCGGGTGCGGCCACCTTCCGCATTGCGGCTGACGCTCTTTTGGCCCTTCCCCACTCCCGTCCGTCGTCGAGACCCCCCCGCTCGCAAACGCAGCCGGGAGAGCTTCCCCTCCGTCGCCCACCGACAGAGCGTAACGATACGGCTCGTTGTTCTTGAGCATCTGCCAGGCAACCAACGCCAGTTTCCGCGCGCACGCCACAACGGCAACGTTGCGGTTCTTTTTGTGCGCAAGGCGGCGGAATTGCACACCGAGCGGGCCGGGGTGTTTGTCGCAGTGTTGCGCCGCTTGGCAGAGCATCCATCGGGTGTGACTCGCCCCGCGTTTGGAGCCGAGCCGCCGGGAGGCGAGCGAGACGGCGTCACAAATGTGACGGGCCGCAGGGCCCGAAGGAGCGGGAGCGACTGAGCCAAATGGAGGGCGTCAGACCAAGATAGCTCGTGGCCTGAGCCGCATCAGGAAACCGACGGACGTCGCCCCAGGCGGCCGGCAACGCCAACGCAGTCGGGTAGTCCACATCGGGCAAGGTCATCAAAAGTTTGACTTTCGATTCGCTGTAACCCAAACGAGCCAGGAGCTGGTCGAGTGTGTCGAGTTCTTGTTGGACGGCGTCGAGCAGGCGCAGGTCGGCCGCCGAGCTTACCGTTTCATCTTCGGTGGCCCACCCGACGGGGTGATCTTGAAAAAAACGTGCCAGCGCATCCTTCCCGCAGGGCAGCCAGCCGACCTGGCGTGGAACCGCTTCCGATTTCTGTTGCAGGAAGCACAACGCGAAGACACGGCGCGCCAGAAACTGCTCGACTCGGTGTTTTTCCCCGAACTCACCGCCAATCCGAAGGGAACCATCGCGTGGACGACCGAGCCGTTGACCAATCCCAGCTCAACTTCGAGCGCCCGCTCAGCAGCCGGCCCGACTGGCTGCTCGGCTACTACGACCTCGATGGGCGCCCGCTCGCGTTCACCGAGAAACGTGATGCGCCGTTCCCCACCCACGGCGCCTTGACATTGCATCGGTGCAACCCGTTTCCCGTCAACGCCACCACCACCGTCATTCGCCGCCAATACCAAGCCATCAACCCGCGTGCGGCCACCAATCAATTCACGCTTGGTTTTGGCCAGTTGCCCGACGCGGTCAGGCGCCATCCACGCCTGCGGCGTGCGCCGGCCGGACCAAGCCAAGCTGCTCTACCATACGGCTGCCCAGACGTTTGTTACCAGCAACGGAGTCCCCATGGTGGGCTGGATTAATTCCTACCTGCCGCACCGCTACCCCGCCCTGACCGTACTTTACGCGTTGCCGGAAAAGTGACGCCTGTCCTCACGGGACACGGCTGGCACGGGAACGCGCTTGGGCAGCCGATGTATGATCGCCGATGGCTTCGTAACAGTCAGCGAGAACTGACCACACAACGGGATCGTCCACGCCATGTTGCAGTGGGACACTCAACACGGCAATCGCCTCCTGCTGTCGTCCAGCCGCCGCCAGCGCCCGGCCCAGCACTCGGTAACTCCGGGCGTTGTTCGGCGCCAACGCGACCACTTGCTGGCCGTGCGCGATGGCTTCCTCATGCCGCCCCTGTCCGCTGTACCAGACCGCCAAATTGATGTGAGCCGGCAAGCTGTGCGGGTTTTCCGCCAACACACTCTGAAACAACGTCTCCGTCGTAGCCCACACTGTCGTTCGTTCCGCGCTGAGTACCACCAACACAGCCACCAACCCGAGCCACAACCACGTCCGAACCATCGGTGCCACCACCGCCCCAACGGCCAGCATGATGCCTAACAGTGCGAGGTATGCGTACCGGTCGGCCACCACGTGAATGCCCACCGGCAACAGACCAATGGTGGGCGCCAACGCCACGAGATAAAACACCCACCCCCACCACACCATGGGGGCGCGCTTTCGCCAAGACCACGCCAGCCCGGTCACCGCCACCAATCCCACCAACCAACCGGCGGCAGTCCACGGCGTCCAGCCGAACTCGTCAAACGTCGGATAAATCGCCGACAAGTGCGCGGGCCAGAAAAACTTGCCGACGTAGAACAACGCGCAATACCCCACCAACCCGGCCCGCGCCCAAAGCGGGATGACCGTTGTCGTGGCCACCGTCTCGCCGTCCCCACTCATTTGCGCGACCAGCGTCATCACTCCAACCAGCAAACTCACCGCAAAGAACGGGATTTTTTCCATCCACGCCCGCCGTTGATACACGAGCGCGTCCAAGATCAACAGCATCACCGGCAACGTCACCGCCGCCGACTTCGCCAACGCCGCCGCAATAAAAAGACCGAAACTCCACCACCAACGTCGCCGTCTCGGGCCATACGCCAGCAAGCTGGCCAGATAAAACACGGCAAACAACACGTCCTTGCGTTCCGTCACCCACGCCACCGACTCGACCCGCAAGGGATGCACTCCAAACAACGCCGCCGTGAACAACGCCACCGCGGACTGTCGGGTGATCCGCCGGACAAAGAAAAACACCAAGGCCGTTGTGGTCGAATGCAGCAGCAGATTGGTCAGGTGATAGCCGAACGGGTTGCGCCCCCATAACTGGTAATCCACTGCCAACGACAGCCATGTCAGCGGCACATACAACTTGGCAATCGGCTCGGTGAACATCGTCCGCAGATTGTCCCACGTCAGCGCGCGGATGACGGGGTTTTGCGTGACGTGCGTGTTGTCGTCCCAAAGCAGAAAGTCGCCGCCCAACCCGCCGCCGTGCGCTAGCAACGTCAGCAACAATACCAACGGCAACAGCCAACGGACCTGATGATTTTGAGACTCACGCAAGTTTGGCGGCGACGATCTGGCTGATCGCGCGGTTGTCGGCTCGCCCGGCGGTTTTCACCTGGACGGCCTTCATGACTTTGCCCATGTCGGCTTTGGAGGTCGCACCGACTTCGGCGATGGCCGCGCTGACGATTTCTTCCAGTTGTGCCGACGACAGTTCCTCCGGCAAGTACGCCTTCAAGACCGCCAGTTCGGTTTGTTCCTTTTCGACGAGGTCGGCCCGACCGCCCTTCTGAAAACCTTCGATGGAATCCTGCCGTTGTTTGACCTGCTTCTTGAGCACGGCGACCACATCAGCATCGGTCAGGGTCTCCTGTTTCTTCTCGATCTTGGCGTATTCGAGCGCGGACTTGAGCATCCGTAAGGTGGACACTCGCGCGGCATCCTT
>CALBCO010000143.1 GCA_937927265.1 uncultured Verrucomicrobiae bacterium
GTTGGTGATGCCGGCATCGCCAATCACAAACGCGCTGCCACCCGGTTTTTGACTGGCGAGGAATGCCGCGGTGGCCAGCGCGCTGGTGTAGAAATGTTCCTCGTCAACGTCGAGACCGAGGCGGGCAAGTTTCTGGCGCAACTCGCGCGGGGTGCGTTCACTGCTGTTGGTGAGGAAGAGGTATTTCTTGCCGGTGGACTGAAGCCACCGAACAAATCGTTTCACGCCCGGTAACAGTCGGTTGCCGTGATAGATGACACCATCCATGTCCATGATGAAGCCGGGCTTGCGACGGATGCGGTCGAGCGTTTTCATGATTGTTGCTGTTACCGGTAGCCTGTGACGCGGGGAGCTGTCAACGCTGGTGCGCGGCGGATTCTGATTGCGCGGGGTGGGGGTGGCCGATATAGTTAGGGGCGTTGTTTGGAGCGGACGTGGCGGAATTGGCAGACGCGCAGCGCTCAGGACGCTGTGGGTAACACCGTGGAGGTTCGAGTCCTCTCGTCCGCACCACTGAATCATGAGTGATCATGAAACCGTTTGTCGCCATCTTGATGGTTCTGATTGTGATGACCGCGTTCGCACGAGCGGCGGCCCCGCTGGATCCGTCCCGCCGGGCGGAAGCGAACGACAAAGTGGTCAGCCCCGGCACGGTGAATCAACCGTGCTTGTCGTTTCCTACTCCCAACTTGACGGTAGCGCCGCAGAGCAGCAAGAGCGTTGAGTCGAAGATGCTCAGTCACAAAACCATTGATGCCAAAAGGGTGAACCAACCCACAACAGAACGGCCACTGTTGAGTAAGCCGAATGTCGAAACTCCACGGGCGAGCGTTAGCGATCAAGATGCGGATCGGTCGGTGGTCGTGCCGACCGTCGTTGCCCCGATACCCGCTCGGCGAATTGAGCCTGATTCAGCGGCTGGGGAGCAGGAGTTGCGGGAACAACTCAACCAAAGGCCGTGAACTCCTGATCGTTGGCATGAGAGCCAACCGTTTGCCTCAGCCATCCAAAGCACCGCTGCTGCAGCGCACTCCAGGACCGGCCGGCCCCTCCCAGCGCCTTCGCATTGGGCGCCAGCGTCTTGAAGTGCAGAGCAAAATTAATCGTTCCGTACTGCGCTCATGATTCAGGCGTGAAGGGCGGGCACGCCCGTCGCTGGCACAAATTACTGGGCGGCCGCCCACCGCTCAATCATTTCCGGGAACTGGCACAACGCGCACGCGGATTTGTCGTTGAGGCAGAAGTCGTGGAAGATTTGGAGCAAGCCTTGTTGTTGCCGGTTGTTGCGCAGAAAACGTTGGGCCTCAGTTCCTGAGTCGAACAATTGTTTGGCGGCCAACCGGATCAGGCTGTTGGATGCGTGCGGTCCAAGGGCGGTGTATCCCTCGCGCGCACGGGCGGCTAGGTCATCATCCCCCTGCAACTGCGCCTGAGCGAGCACAAACGGATACACCACGTTGGTGAGGATCTCGTGCGTTCGCTCTACGCCGAGCAAGTCGGTGGCGTGTCGCTGGCCGCGCCCGCCGAGGGTGAAGTGTGTGCTCCAATACTCGTCGCGCAGTTGCCGGAATAATTTGGCGGGGTCGCCGTCAGTGCGCACGGCGCCGATCAGTTCATCGGCGAGATGCGGGTGGCGACAGATGAGTTGCGCGGCGGTGCCCAGACGACGGTGCGGATGATTGGCCGGGCGGATGGCGTGCAGGTGCCAAATGTGCTTTGGAAGAACACGCGCCTCGTAATCGGGCCGGAGTTTCCACCAAGTATTCCAGAGACGCTTGAGATAGCACTGGCCAGCGGCATCGCGGGCAGTGGGCAACGTGGTGGGCAGGAAATTGGCGACGCCAAACAATAATGCGGGCACCGCGGCCGGCGGCGCGGCCCGCAACTCGGTCAGCGGCAAGCGGCGGGCGAGGTGGCGGAAGGCGACCTTGTTGTTCTTGTAGCCGAGCGCTTCCATCCAGCCGGTATAGAGTGCCTGCACGGCATCGCTTGCCCGCGTCCAGCGAATGAACCGGCGGGCCTTGACCGCCAAGCGTTCGTCCCCGGCGGAGGCGAGCAACGAACTGATCACGGTGTCCGGCAATCCCCGGAACAATTTGCCGCAGCGGCCGACGTGGTTGCCGACGTTGTGCGGATAGGCGTCGAGATCAATCTCGTCATAGAGTTGTTCGAGCGGGGCGTCGAGGGCGGGTTGCAGCGCGAGTTGCGGCAGCCGGTCGCCTGCCCGTGTGTGGGGTGGGGTGGCCCGGTCGGCTTCCCAAAAAACGACATGGAGCACGACATTGTCGTAGGCGGCATCGCGGTGGTGGTCGTGGTGAAACCAGTCTTCGGCGCGGAGGTGAATCTCGATGTCGCCGGTCAGTTCGGGGCCGTCGCCAATCTGAATGGTTGCGTGGCGGAAATCAGGACCGGCTTCGAGATTCCACCAGCCGGGGAAGATCACTCGCACGGGCTGGGCGTCGGTGGTGACGAGGGCCTCGGCGCGGAGCCGTTGGTCGTACCACAGGCATTGGACGAATCGCTCACTGATGGGGATGGGCACGTAATGGCTGTCGGCATCGCGCACGATGACCGGCGCGAATTCGTTGGGAAAATTCCGCCGCAAAATCAGGTTGCGCAATTCGGTATAATGACTGGCGGCCATTTCTTGCCCTGTGATTTGCCGCGCAATATACTGCCGCTTGCATGAAAACACGACTGCAATTTTTCCAGGCTGTGGTGATGGGGACGGGGATGGTCTGGCTCGGCGCCATGGCGGCCTTGGCCCAGGAAGCGCTGGTTGACCCCGTGGTGCAGGCGGTGCAACAAGTGTTGCCGGCAGTGGTCAACATTAGCACCGAACGCATCGTTCAACGCGCGTTCCGCGATCCGTTCGATGATTTTTGGCGGCAGTTTTTCGGTCAGCCCCGGTCGCCGCAGACGGAAGGACAGTATAGCTTGGGGTCCGGTGTGATCGTGGACGAAGACGGCTGGATCGTCACGAATTGGCACGTCGTCCAGCGGGCAACGAGGATTCACGCCGTCTTGAGCGATGGGACGAAATATGAAGCCCGCTACATCAGCGGCGACGAGAAGAACGACTTGGCATTGTTAAAAATTGAGGCGGCAAAACCGTTGCCAGCAGTCCGGATCACCCGGGTGGCCGAGCCGTTGCTGGGGGAAACAGTCATTGCAGTGGGCAATCCGTTTGGCCTCGAACACACCGTCACCCGCGGCATCATCAGCGCCAAGAACCGCAAATACACGGTGGACGACACGACGTTCGAAGACGTGTTGCAGACAGATGCCTCCATCAACCCCGGTAACTCTGGCGGTCCGCTCATCAATACGCGCGGCGAACTCGTTGGGATCAACATGGCGATTCTCTCGCAGGCACAGGGGATCGGGTTTGCCATTCCGGCGCGACGGGTGGCGGCGTTGCTGGCGATGTGGTTCTCGCCGGAAAAGCGTGCAGGACTTTGGCTGGGCTTGCGGTTCAATCGCGCAGGCGACCGGCTGGTCGTGGCGCGCGTCCAACCCGACAGCCCAGCCGCCCAAGCCGGTATCCAGGAAGGTGACGTGGTAACGAGTGTGGATGCCACGCCGTTTGGGGATGTGTTGGAGTTGCTGCGGTATTTCCTACATCGGCAGGCAGGCGATGTTGTGCGGTTCGAACTGGAACGCGCGGGCAAGCCGTGCACAGCGATGGTGCGGTTGGCCGCGCTACCTAAGCTGTCGGCGACCGACCTGATGTGGAATCGGTTTGGCTTGCGGGCACAACCGTTGACGCCGGAGTTGGCTGAGGCGTTGGGGTTGGCGGTCGCGCAAGGGCTGCTGGTCGCAGATGTGCAGAAGAATAGCCCAGCGGCTGCACAAGGGTTCCGCCGCGGACTGGTCATCACCCATGTGGCTGGTGAAGAAATCCAATCGCTCGACCGCCTGGCCGAACAAATTGCTGACCTCAATCCCGGTGACGCGGTACCGATGGCGGTGGTGATCACCGAACGCCGGGGCAATTACATCTTGCACCAGACCGCCAGTGTCACGCTCACGGTGCGATAACGAACTTCAGGCTGCCATGTGGCTGTGCGCAACGCCCGATTCACGCAAGAGAAACGTTTTTTCTCATGTCCACAGTCAGGGCGCTCGGTTCATTGCAGGAAAAAGGCGTTGACGGTGCATGGAATGCGGTGGTATAGGGCTTTCAACCTGATGCAAGGAGAGTGGTAAAAATTATGAGCCTTTTTAATTCACGATTGTGGGTGGCGTGGCCGTTGGTTGTAATCACGGTTGTCAGTGGGTGTGCTACCGGACCGAAACGAATGGAGCCCGTGGACGCCCAACAAAAGAGTGCCATCCAACAGAGACAAAGCGAGTTCATGCGAGGATTGGAAATGGTCAAGGAACAACCCGAGCTTGAGCCTGATTGGGCCGACATGGTGAAGGACTACTATCCAAGCTGGCGACGTCATTACTGGGTGGACCGTGGTCAGTGGGGCAACCGCGGATACATTATCGGTCGTCCACCCGCGGCGCAGGAGCCGGTTGTGGATGCGCAAGCTGTTCCCTTGCCGCCGGCGCCGCCGACCATCGTCGAATCTTTGCCGCCACCGGTTGAGACACCCGTTAAACCGACGCGCTACGTGGTCAAGAAAGGCGATTCGCTGTGGAAGATCGCCGGTCGCGTGTATGGTAACCCGTTAAAATGGCCGCGTATCTATCGCGCCAATCAGGACAAGATCAAGCATCCCAATCGGATTTATCCTAACCAGGTGCTGGTCATCCCGCAGGATTGAAGTACCCTCGCTGATGCCGGTGGAATGGCAGCGGAAGAGGGGACGGTAATGGATTGCTTATGGCCAGCGAGACACTGCATTTCGATAATCCCCGGCTGGCGCAATCGCTCTACGCCAACGAACCGAAGAATCTTCGGTTGCTCGAAGATCTCTTGCACTTAAAGGTTGCGGCACGCGAAGACTGGATCAGTCTCGAAGGCGAACCGGAGAGCATTGAGGCCGCCAAACGGCTGTTTGGGGAATTGCAACGGGCCGTCGCCCGCGGTGCGGTCATTCATCGGCAAGAGTTCAGCCAGGCCGTCAATGCCATCACCCGCGGCGAAGTGCCGCCGTTGCGCGAACTCGCGGATGAACGAGTCGAAGTTTCTTCCCGCAAACGCGCCGTGGTGCCAAAAACCGTGGGCCAAAAGAAATACATCGAGGCAATCCGGGCGCACGACATCGTCATTGGCATTGGGCCAGCCGGGACGGGTAAGACGTATCTGGCGATGGCGATGGCGGTAAACGCACTCCGTACAGGCCGGGTGGCGCGGATTATTTTGTGCCGGCCGGCTGTGGAAGCCGGCGAAGCGCTTGGTTATCTACCGGGCACTCTTGAAGAAAAAGTCACGCCCTATCTCCGCCCGCTGTACGATGCGTTGTACGACATGATGGACCCTGACGAGATCCAGCGCAACATGGAACGCGGCGTGATCGAAATCGCACCCTTGGCTTACATGCGTGGGCGGACGTTGAACAACGCCTTCGTCATCCTCGATGAAGCCCAAAACACCACGAGCGAACAGATGATGATGTTTCTGACGCGGATGGGATTTGACTCGAAGGTGGTAGTGACCGGCGATGTGACGCAGGTGGACTTGCCGGGACACAAGGTCTCCGGCCTGATCGAAATTCAAAACGTCCTCCAGAACATCCCCGGTCTGGCCTTCAGCTATTTCGACGGGAACGACGTGGTACGTCATGAGCTTGTGCAAAAGATCGTGGCGGCCTACACGCGGTTTAAGGAGGAACGTGAACGTCGCCGTCAAGCAGGCAACGGCAAGCCGTGAAGACTGTTGTTTTCACGCGCAACCGGCAACGGTGTTGGCGTGTGGACCGAGGCGCGTTGGTCCGGTTAGCCACGCAGACGTTGGCGTATTTGGATTCTTCGCTCGATGCGCTCGGCCTCATCTTCGTCAACGATGCCCAGATGGCTCAATACAACGCACAATTCCATCACCGGGATGGCACGACTGACATCCTGACCTTTGGTTACGATAGGAGGGGGGAATTGATCATTTCAACCGAGCAGGCCGTCGCCAACGCGCGCCGGTTTCGCACGACGCCGCAACGGGAGCTGGCGTTGTACGTTGTGCATGGTCTGTTGCATTTGCACGGATACAATGACCAAACGACGGCCGAGCGGCGGCGCATGCGGGCGGCGGAACGGCGGCTGTTGCGACGGGCAGTGTGTTCCGGTACGATACCGCGAGGATGACTGACATGTGGAAAGGATTGCGTAATTCTTTTTTTGCCGGCTTGCTTGTGGTGCTGCCGGTGGCCGCCTCGATAGGAATCTTGTGGTGGCTGTTCACGACGATCACGAACTTTCTGCTGCCCGTGGCATGGCGTTCGGAGTTGTGGTCACCACTCTACCGGGTCGCGGCACTATTGGCGTTTGCGGCGGTAACCACGGCGGCGGGGTGGATCACGCGGCTAGTGGTGGGGCGGCGGTTGGTGACGTTGGGCGAGGGGTTGATCGAGCGTGTGCCGTTGTTCAACAAGACCTACAAATTCGTTAAGGAGATCAGCCACACGTTGTTGACCGGTCAGAAGACGATGTTTCAGCGTGTCGTGCTGGTGGAGTTCCCGCGACCGGGCACGTGGGCGGTGGGATTTGTGACGAGCGAATCGTCGGGCGAGCCGCAGGCCCGCACTCGCGCGCAGGTCATCAACGTCTTTGTCCCCACGACTCCGAACCCGACCAGCGGGTTTCTCATCCTCGTCCCCCGCGAACAGGTGATCGCCATGGACATGACCGTCGCAGAAGGAATGAAGATGGTGATTTCGGCGGGATCGGTCGTGCCCCCATATTTGCCGTCGGCAGCGGGAGCCGCTGATGGAAACGGAGCGCGCTGACGCGATTGTATTGCGGAGCCAGCCGGTCACCGAATCGAGCTTGCTGGTGACGTGGTTTACCCGCGAGTTTGGCAAACTCAAGACCTTGGCCAAAGGCGCGCGCCGGCCCAAAAGCCCGATGCGAGGCAAGATTGATCTGTTCTACCGCGACGAGATTGTGTTTCTCTGCAGTCGGCGGAGCAATTTGCATTTGCTGCACGAGTGCTTTCTCGAAAACCCGCACGCCCGGTTGCGGGTGAGTGTCCCCCTCCTTACCGCGGCTTCCTATGTGTGTGAACTGGTCGAGGTCGCCACCGGGTGGGAGGACCCTCAGCCCACAGTGTTTGACACGTTGGCGGAGACGTTGGACGCCTTGGAAGCGGAGGCGCAGCCGGTCGTGTTGCTCTGGTTTGAATTGCGATTGTTGCGAATGATTGGTTGGTCGCCGCCATGGCGAAAAGCGGCCGGCACGGCCAGCGAGAAAATGCTGGGGTCGTTGAGTGACACCAGCCTGCCGGGTGCGCGGCGGGTTCAGTTGAGTCAAACTCAATCAGCAGAGGCTCGTCGGGTGTTATGGCAGTTTTGGGATGAGCAGATCGGCAAGGCGCCGCGGTCGCGCGCGTTGCTGGGCCGGTAGGTCACTGCATTGCGGCGTAAACGCGATGCACGTTGTTGGTTGTCGGTCCGACATTTTGTGCCCCAGCCTCAATGGCGGCCGTTTCCAAGTTCTGTGCGGCGTTGGGGGGGGCCTCGACGACGTCGACGTGGTCGAACTTCCAGGTCACACTGCCGATTGCGTCGAGATGGCCGTCGTTGAACAACACCCGGATCTCCGCCTCTGTCCGGCTGCGATTGTCGGTCAGGCATTCGACGATCACGGGCACCTAGGGCCGGGCCGAAGCCTTCGTAGGTGATGAGATCGTAGTGGACGATGTCGTTGGTGAGGCATGCGCCTTTCTTGATGCGCACTCGATGGTGTCGCGCGGCGGCGATTGTTTCTTGGCGGTCTCGATGGCGGTAAAGACACGGGCGTTGAGGTCGGGAGTGTTTCCGCCCATTTGGGCGGTGACTTGGATTTCTTTGACGAGTTTGCCGAAGAGTTAGCCGCGTTTCAGCGCGGTGATCGCGCGACCTTCCTGTTTCCATGGAGCCCCCATGCGGGAACTCCTATCAGCCGGGCCAATCTCTCTTGTAATGAAGGGTTGTCCCCTGAAGACTGTGGAGATCGGTTGCGGCGTACAACTCGTTTTATGTCTGGTATGAGGCGCGCTTAGTCGGGGGTGAGTCAGATGACTACCCATCTGAACAAACGAGGTTCACATGAAGAATGACAACATAGTCGGTTCGTCGGCTCCCGCCCAGGCGCCCAGCGCTGCCGTGATGAGGTTTGCGCCGTTCCAGTGGTTGAAGAGCAAGCAGATTTCATATTTTGCCATCCCGCTGATCGTTGGGGCGACGATTGCGGAAATTTTTATTTTGGTGACCGGATGGCGGTACCAGCAACGCGCCTGCTTGCCGCCCGGCATGGGCGTGACGTTCTTGGGGATCGGCCCGATTGGCGCAACAATTTTGGCGGTCGAACTGCTCAAGTTGCCGTTGGCGATTTGGACGGCGGCGCGGACCGGCTGGAAGAAGGCATTCATGTTGGTCGTCGGCTTGCCGATGATTTGCTTGTTGACCTTCCAGTTGGTCAAGGACATGGCGGTGTACGAAATGGAGGTGGCGATGAAGCCGGCCACGGAGATGTTGGAGAAAGCTGCCGCCGAGGAGAACAAAATTGTCCAACTCAAAAATGATTTGACCGGGATTGAAGAGAAGAAGGCCGAAATCAACCGCGCGCGGGCTGAGCTGGAAGCGCGCCGGGCCAAAGCAAAAGCCGATTTGGAGGAATCGCTCAAACATCTCGGTGAGTCCCGAGAAGATGCCATCGCGCTCACCGACTATCAGAAGAAGGAATTGGCCGAGGTTGAACTGCGGCAGGCGGCCATCATTAAACAGTTTGATGCGGATACTGATAAGCTGAACAAAGCGATCGCCGAGTTGCGCGCACAACGCGAAATCGAAGTCGTGCGCGCCGCCCAATGGAAAGCCGAGGAGGCGCGACTGGAGAATGAATACCAAAAGCGGCTGGCGGAGTACACCAATCAGAAGACCGCCTACTTGAAAGCCCAAGCCGAGTATGAGAGCGCCCCGCCGCTCAAGCGCCTGCTCATGCGTTTGCCCGCCGATCCCGGCGTGCCTCCCGTCCGCGAAACCAACACGATTCTTAAGCCGGTGGAGATCGCGGAACTGGATGCCCAGATCAAAGCCAAGGATGTGGAGCTGGCCGAGCTGAACAAGAAGCGTCGCGAGCGTGTCGCGCAGGTGGATGCGGATGCCCGGCGGTTGCGTGAAGAGTTTGACCGCCGTTCCACCACCCGGCGCGCGGAGGTGGACCAACAACGCGAGCAGCTACTGGCCGCGCACGCGGCGACCCTTGCGCAATTGGCCACCGAAGAAAAGCAACTGAACCAGGAGTATTTGGCTGCCGTCCAACGGGTGGATGGCATCCGCAATCAAATTGACGCCACCCAAGCGGTCGCCGACCGCCTCTACGAAGCCCGCGAAAAGGCGATTCAAAACACCCAAGTGCACCGCATCGCCACGACCGTGGAAATCATTCGCGGTTTGCTGATGGGGCAGCGGCCGGTTTCCATCACGGCCACTGCCAAGCAACGTGGCGACTTGTACACCGACCAAATTAGCATGGTTCGCGTCTGGGTTTATCCTGTGCTGGCGTTTGTCGTGGCTTTCCTGCCCGCATTGATGGTTGAGATTGGGTTCTCCACGCTTTTCCAACCCGAAAAACAACGTCCGCCTCATCGGCTGGGCTTTTTGGGCCGGCGCATGCACGCGCTTTACCAGCGAGCTGGACGGCTGAAGATTCTGCGCGCCGAACGTCTGGCCAAGGAGGCGACTGCGGCCATCGCCCAACGCGACAAAGCATGGGCTGCCACCAAAGCCGACTTGGAAAAACGGCTGGCGGACGCTGACGCCGAGTTGCGCGCCGCCCGGGCCGCCACCGAGGCTGCCGTCGCCCAACAGCAAGAACTGTTGCAGAAAAAAGAGGACGCTTGGGTGGCGAAGTACACCGAACTGGCCGATTCCCTCAACCGCGCCGTCGCGGAAAAAGACGCGCTGCGGGATTTCCAAAAGGCGGAAATTGAACGGCAAATCCAACAGCGCCAAAAAGCTTGGTCAGACCGCATCACGCAACTGCGACAGGAATTGGACGAGCAACGCGCCGCAAGCGAAGCCGAGCGAGCGGCCCTGATGACTGAACATCACCAAAAACTCAAGGCCGTGACCGAAGCGGCCCAAGCACAGGTCAGCCAGGCGCGCCGGCAACTGGCTGAGGCAGAATTGAAGGCGGTCGAGAAAGTCACCCAGTTGATGTATGACCGGCAAGAGGCCCTGCAGGCCCGAGATGCAGCCGAGGCGGCCCTCCGGCGGCAGACTGCCGCCGTGGCCCAGCAGGTGGCGCAGGCCAAGGAAGACACCGCCCGCGAGTTTGAAAAAGTGTTGCGGCAGGAAAAACTGCGCGCCGACCGGCTCCAGGCGGAGCACGAGGAGGCTCTCCGTCAGCGCGAGGAAGAATTGGCGCTCCGCTTCAAACAGCGCGAACAGGAATTGACGGCTGCGTTCGACGCGCGGCTCATGGAAGAACGCGCCCAAGCTGAACAGGCGGCGCGCCGTCGGGAAGCCGACTTGGAGCAACAGGCCGAAGCCCGCGTGCGGGAATTGAACGCGCGATGGCAACTTGAGTTGCAGCAACAACAAGAAGCGGCCGAGCGCCACCTCAAACAGCGCGAACAACAATGGCAGGCGCAAAGCGACCTCCGCCTCCGCGACGCCCAGAAACAAGCCGAGCAGGAATTGCGTCGACGCGAGCTGGAATGGGAGCGGCAGCTCGACAACCACGCTCGCGAAGCCCAATCGCAGTTCCGTCAGGAATTGCAGCAGAAAGAAATCGCCTTCCAGACGCAGTTGCAACAACGCGAACAAGAATGGCAGGCGGAGGCCACCGCGCGCGAATCAGAACGCCAGCGCCAACTCGCCGATGCGTTACGCGCGCGCGACCAAGAGTGGGAACGCCAACTCGCCGCGCGCGTCCGGGGGGTGGAGAGCCGGTTGATGCAGGAAATGCAGCAACGGGAAGAACAGTTGCAAACCCAGTTCCACCAGCGGGAGCAGCAACTCCGAGCCGAAGCCGAAGCCCGGCAGACTGAGCTGAAAGCGCAAGGGGAGAAAACCCTGCGCGACCGCGAACAGGAATGGGAGCAAAAGGCAGCCGCCCGCACCAAAGAGCTCGAAGCGCGGTTCTCCATCGAGCGCAAGCAGCGCGAGGAGTTGTTCCAAGCCCAATTGCGCCAGCACACCGCAGAATGGCAAAAGAGGTTGGAGACCGCCCGCGCTGAATGGCAGACCCAGAGCGAGCAAGACCGGCGCCGCCAAGAACAGGAAGCAACGGCAGCCCGTGAAGGCGCGCTCCGTGAACTGGAGACACGGTTGCGCGGCGAGTTGCAGGCGCAATACGAGGCCGCACAAGCGCAGGCCAAGAAACGCGAGCAAGATCTTACGGCCCAGTTGCTGGCCGCCACGGAAGCCCAACGCGCCGCCGAACAAGAGCGCGACAAAGCACGGCATTATGCCGCCGGAATCGCCCGGCAAATCCGCGACATGAAGAGTAAACTGATCGAAGCGTCCGCATTGGTGATGCCGCCGAGCGACGGCACGAGCGGTGAGCCGGTGGATCTGGCCAACCTGATCGTCCGCTGACGCCACGCCGTCCGCCCCCGCAGTCGGGGTGGACGGCACCCCGCCGCGCGGCGGCGCGGCGAAATCCCGCGGGCGTGGCGGCAAATCTTCGGGAAGTCCGTCGTTGATCAGCGGGGACTTTCTCCAGTACGAAGCCGACCCAAGGGCTTCGCGCCACTCGAGAGGTTCACTGGGGGGGACAATCAGCCGTCTCGAAGAGTGTTGCTGCCGCACCGCACTCCAAGACGCTGGCGCGTCAGGCAGCCCCAAACCTCGCCGGTTGGCCAAACGGTTTTGGAGTGCGCCGCGCCTGCGGCGCTCTGGTGACAGCGGAGCACAAAAGACAAGCGACTGTAGATGGCGCGTGTTGGTGGCACGGGAACGTCGGGCGTGCAGTAATTGCGACGGTGGGTGTTCGTCAACCGGCCGTTCAGCCTTGTTGGCTCACGCGGGACAGGTTTTCGAGCCGGTCGCATTGCCCCCGTGTTGGTGCGGTTGAGCCTCGCCGGCAACTTGCCCTCTTGTTCTCACGATTGGGGGCGGGAATAGGCTTTGACTTGGCGTTCGTTCCGTGGTCTAGTGTGTGCGTACGGGTTCGCATCTCTCTCGGCCTAGTCAGGCTGGGACCGCTGTGAAGGTTGTTCCCCGTCAAGAACAGCGGCCAAGAAAGAACACCATGAATCATCAGGTCTTATTAACGAGCGTGTGTCGTCCGTTAGGCCCGCGCCACGGCGATGCGCCGTCGGTCGGGTATGAATTGTTGTATTGCCAGGTGACGCGGGCGCAGGGGATTTTCAGTCCGCGCACGGTGAACGTGCAGTTCAGCCTCGACTACATCGCCGCCAACCTCGACGCGCCCACCGTGGTGCTGCAATATCCGTCGCGGCAGGAGTTTATCCGGGAGATCAGGAAGGGTTATGACTACGTGGGGATCACTTTCTTGATGGCTGTGTTTCACAAGGTCAAAGAGATGGTCGCGCTTCTCCGTAAACACGCGCCGCAAACCAAAATCGTGCTTGGCGGGTACGGCACGGTGCTTGCCGACAAGGAGTTGTTGCCCTACGCGGATTACATCTGCCGCGAAGAGGGTGTTGGGTTCTTTCGCCGGTTGTTGGGCGAGCCGGCCATCCCGATGCCGTACCGGCAACCGCTGATCGTGAGTTGGTTGAAAATCTTCTCGTTACCGGTCTCCGGCACGGGGAAAATCTTTGCCGGTCTCGGCTGTCCCAACGGCTGCGATTTCTGTTGCACGTCGCACTTCTTCAAACGCCGACATATCCGCCTCCTGCCGACCGGCCAAGACATCTACAACGTGGTCGAACGCTATCTGGCCGTGAACCCGAATTTGGTCTTTCTGATCATTGACGAGGATTTCCTCCTCAACAAAAAACGGGCGATGGAGTTCCGCGATTGCGTCCTCAAATCCGGCAAGACGCTCTCGATCTTTGTCTTCTCCAGCGTCAAAGCCATCAGCCAGTACACGGTCGAGGAAATCCTCGAAATGGGGATTGACGGGTTCTGGATCGGCTACGAGGGCACGCGGTCTGGCTACGCCAAACAACAAGGCCGGCCTGTTGAGGAAATCCTCACCGAGTTCCGCGAACACGGGATCAGCATCCTGACTTCGATGATCCTCGGTTTTGATTACCAGACGCCGGCCGTGGTGGCGCAGGAATTGGGCGGCCTGCTGAAACTCCAGCCAGCGTTGGCGCAGTTTCTCATCTACGGTCCCGTTCCCGGCACCCCGTTTGGCGATCGTGCCCGGCGGGAGAACCTGATGTTGCCGGAATACGTCCAAGACCCCGCCACGCTCTATCGGCGGGCCGACGGGTTCACCACCACGATGAAGCATCCGACGCTCTCGGCCGGCGAGATCGAACGCCTGCAACGCTGGTGTTTTGACGAAGATTTTCAACGGCTCGGTCCGAGCATCTATCGGTTTCTGGAGGCGCGCCTGCTGGGCTATCACAAGCTCAAAGACTCCACGAATCCCGCCCTGCGCGGCAAAGCGGCGCATTACGCCAAGGAACTCCGCAACGCTTATCCTGTCTTTCTCGCCGGTCGGTTGTTTGGCCCCAACGCGGCCATTCGGCGTGAGATTCATGACCTGCAACGGCGCGTCCAGGCCGCCCTGGGCCGGCCCACCCCGCTCGACCGGCTCAAATCCGTCGTCGCCTTGGGCGGCGCGGTGTGGACGGCATTCACGTTGAAGTTCGACTTGTTCCAGCATCCGCGGCTGCGCCGCACGACCTACCGGCTGCCCGGTCAGGCGCGGTTGTGGGAAGACCTGCCGCGGCAAATCCAGACTCCTGAGTTGTCCGTTCAAGTGGAACTCCAACACCAGCCCAAACAAGTCTGGCTGCGGCTCGAAGGCGTGCTCGCGGCGGCGCACGTCGAAGACCTCGCTCACCGGCTGCAAGAATCCCTGGCGCGGACCAAGGGCCGGCTGGTCTTGGACTTGGGCAAGCTGCATTGGGACAAGGTGGACAACCTGCAACCGTTGCGGGACCGGCTGGCGGCGTACCGGAATCGTGTCCGGTTGATCCTGCCCAAACTCTCCGCCGCCCATCCCGAACTGGCATTGCTGGCGGCGATGTTTCAGCACTACCGGGGCTGACCGGCCAGCCAGCCGGTCGTCCACGCCGCTTGGAAATTGAACCCGCCGGTCAGGCCGTCAATGTCCAGCACTTCGCCGGCGAAGAACAAGCCTGGCCGCAACCGGCTTTCCATCGTCTGGAAATTCACCTCGCGCAACCGCGCGCCACCGCAGGTGACAAACTCCTCCTTGTTTAAGCTCTTGCCCGTCACCGGCAACTCGCACCGGGTGAGCCGCTGCTCCAGCCGGTGTTGCTCGGCGCGCGAGATCTGTGACCACCGCAACGCCGGCGCGTCCACCAACCGTTCCCACAACCGGGCCGGTAACAGCGGCGTGTTCACGACCAGTTTCGCGCCGTGATCCCGGCGCAGCCGGTCGCAATCCAGTGGCCGCCCCGGCAACCAGTTCACCAGCAACGGGAACCGGTAATCTAAATCGTGCATCACCTGCGCGCCCCACGCCGATAACCGCAGAATGGCCGGCCCGCTCACGCCTTCATGCGTCACCAGCAACGGACCGACTTCGCGCCGCCCGACGGCTGTCACCTCCACCGGATCCACCGACACCCCGGCCAACGCGCGCAACCACGGCGCGGCGACCTTGAAGCTGAAGAGCGAGGGCACAGGCGGCTCGATGTGGTGTCCGCACGCTGCCGCCAACTCGCAGTCCCCACCGCCGGTGGCCAGCACGACGCGGTTGCAATCGCCCGGTAACGTGGACACGGCATGATTCGCCACCAGTTTGACCCCGGCGGCTCGCGCCGTCCCAACGAGACAATCAATAATGGTCTGCGAACTGTCGCTGACCGGGAAAATTCGTCCATCCGGTTCCGTCTTGAGTGCCACACCGCGCGCGGCAAACCACGCGACCGTTTCCGCCGCCCCGAAGCGTTGGAGGGGGCCGATCATCTCGCGCTCGCCGCGGGGATACCGGGTCGCGAACTCGCGGGCGTCGAAACAGGCGTGCGTCACGTTGCAGCGGCCGCCGCCGGAGATTTTGACTTTCCGGAGGAACTCCCGGCTTTTCTCGAACAAAGTCACGGCGGCGCCGGCTTCGGCGGCGGTAATTGCCGCCATGAATCCCGCCGGTCCGCCGCCGATCACGATGATCTTTGGCGCGTTCATCTTACCGGACCGAAATGATGCGGAAGTGGTCCGCGGGGCCGCGGGTCTGAAGTGTAATTTGGTCGCCGGCCTTCTTGCCCAAGAGTTGTTGGCCGAGAGGGGATTCCGGAGTGATGACCAAGATTTCCTGGCCGCCGATGGTCAGTTCGAGGCCGCCACCTTTCGGGCCGAGAAAATAGAGAGTGCGCGCGCTGCGGGCTTCCAGCTCCACCAATGCCGTCAGCGCGATGGGCGTCTTGGCGGTGAACTGGGCGAGCAGCAGAGTCTGGTACGCCGCGAGCGCCTGCTCGGTGACGGTCGCCAGCCGGGCTTGGGAACTGGCGAGGTAGGCGGTCTCCAGACCGCGCGTGTCGTATTCGTCCTCGGCTTTGTTTTGTTCGTCGGAGGCGTCGGCGTGCATGGTGCGCGAGGCGCCGGCCAGCGTTTCCAATTCCCGGCCGAGTTGCTGAATGATCTGGCGGACGATAGCGCGTTTGGAAATCATGATAAATCGGTGGCGGATTGTAGTGGTGGTCGGGTGCACCGCAAGTTTTGATGGGGT
>CALBCO010000144.1 GCA_937927265.1 uncultured Verrucomicrobiae bacterium
GTCGAACGCGCCCATCAGCTCGGACTGCGGGCCATCGGTTTCTCCGACCACAACCCCCTCCCCAACGGCCTGAATGCCACCGTCCGCATGAACGAAGCCGAGTTGGATCAATACGTAGCCTGCGTGACAGAGCTGCGCGACAAATACCATGGCCGAGTGGAAATCTTGCTCGGCCTCGAACTCGACTACTTCGAGCATCTCGAAGATTACCTCCGCCAGCAGGTCGCCCGGTATCCGTGGGACTACATCATCGGCGCGGTCCATAGCCTGGAGGCCACGAGCCAGGAGTTCGCGTGGGCGACAGCCGTCGCCACCGATCCGCGCCGGTATTACGGCCGGTACTGCGCGTTGATGCGGCAACTGGCCCGCAGCGGCCTCTGCGACATCATCGCCCACTTCGACGTGCCGAAACGTTCCGGCTGCCTGCCGCTTGCAGTCGTGGGCGAGGACTTGACCCGCACACTGGAAATCATCGCCCAGTCTGGCGTGGCGTTGGAAATCAATACCAGCGGTTATCGGCATCCTGAATTGCCTACGCCGCAACCCTACCCCAGTCTGTCGCTGGTCGCCCAAGCCCATCAGCTCGGCATCCCGTTGTTGGTCAACTCCGACGCCCACGCGCCCGAACACGTGGGCAGCCGGTTTGGGGAGATGGAGACGTTTCTTCGCGGGCTGGGGGTCGCGTCCTTGGTGCGGTTTGCCGGCCGCCAGCGCTTCACTTACGCGCTGTAGGGGCGGCGGAATCCGCCCGCCAACTCAGCACCACATACAGGCCCACTCCCACGCAGATCGCACTGTCGGCAACGTTGAACGCCGGCCAGTGATGGCCTGCGATCTGGAAATCGAGGAAATCAATCACGTGTCCGACCCGCAACCGGTCCAGGAGATTGCCGAGGATGCCACCGGCAATCAAGCCCACGGTGGGCGCATGACCGGGACGTTCGAGTTGGAGCGAGCGGCGGAAGACCACAATCGCCATCAGCGCCAATGCCGAAATGATGGCTAACACAAGGTTGGAATTCTGAAACATGCCCCACGCCGCACCGGTATTATACCAGTTGACCAAGTGGAAAAACCCCGGAATCACGGGGTACACTTCGCCCGTGGCCAGCCAGCCAGTAATCAAAAATTTGGTGAGTTGATCCGCGCCCGTCACGACCGCCGCGAGACCCACCAGCCGGCCCAGTTCATTCTTCGGACTCGTCACTGTCTCCAGCTTCTTCGTCGGCGCTTTCGCTAAACGTCGCCACCGGTGCGACCGGGCGTCGTTGCATTTTCTCGGCGCTGGATTGGCACTGCACGCACAAGCGCGTGAACGGCACCGCGTCGAGCCGTTCTTTGCGAATCGGCTTCTCGCACATTTCACAGAGACCGTAGGTGCCGGCTTCGAGGCGCTTGAGGGCTTCCTCAATCTCGTACAAGGCTTCCTGGTCGTTGGAAACCAAACTGAGTGCGAACTCACGGTCGAAGTTATCCGTCCCAGCGTCAGCCATGTGTAGGCTGTAACCGCTCAACTCGCCAGACACGTCGCGCGACGAGCGTTTCAGGTTTTCGCTGGCCAGAAAGTTCACGCCATCAATCAAATGGTCCCGCAAATCAAGCAGGAGTTTGCGGTATTTCATACTCTCGGCCTTTGCCAGCTTCAATGTCTGGGGCGCCACCTCCACACCCGTTTGGGCCGCCGACTGCGCTCGGGATGACGCTGGTTTCGACGCGAGGGGTTTTTTCGCAGGTTTCTTGACGACCGGCTTCTTCTGCGACAGTATCTTCTTCACGGCCTTCTTGGTTTTCTTCATAACTGGGTCACTTCCTCAACTTCACCACGTTTGCGCAGCGTCCGCACAACTCCGGGTGCTCTGCGTCCCCGCCGACATCGGCCGACCAACGCCAGCACCGCACACATTTCTTTCCATCCGCCAACCGCACCGTCACCCGCAAGCCGTCCGGGCTTACCGGCCCGACCTTGGCCTGCGACACGATCAACAGCATCGGCAACGCCGGCCCCACGGCCGCCAACAACTCCCGCGTCGCGTCGCTGTCGGGACGGATCTCGACTTGCGCTTCCAGCGACTTGCCGATTTGCTTTCCTTGCCGGGCTTTTTCCAGCTCCGCCGCCACCGCGGCGCGGACGGCCAGCAACTTCTGCCATCGTTCCTCCAGCGCCGGGTCGCGTGGCCCGGCTTTCGGGAACTCCGCCAAATGGACCGAAGGCACTGGCCGCCCCGGCACCGCTTGCCAGACTTCCTCCGCCGTGAACGGCATCACCGGCGCCAACAGCCGCGCCAACGTCGTCACCACCGCGTGCATCGCGGTCTGCGCCGACCGCCGCTCTGGCGCTGAGGGCGTAAACGTGTACATCAGGTCTTTCGTCACGTCAACGTAAAACGACGATATTTCCACGGCGCAAAAGGCATTGATCAGGTGATAGACCCGGTGAAACTCCAACTGTTCATAGGCCTCGGTGATTTCGTCCACCAACGCGGCCAGCCGCGACAACAACCACCGGTCAAGCTCCGCCAATTCGCGCACCGCGTCCCGCGCCGGATCGTAGTCGTACAGGTTCGCCAGCAAGATGCGCAGTGTGTTCCGCACCTTGAAATACGTCTCGCCAATCCGCGAAAAAATCTCGTCCGACAACGGGATGTCCGCCTGATAATCCTCGCTCGCCACCCACAACCGGAGAATGTCCGCGCCGTACTTGTTGACGTAGTCCTCCGAATTCGCCGGCCGTCCGGCCGACTTGGAAATCTTCGCCTTTTTGCCAGTCTCCGCGACAGGCACGACGAGGAAGCCGTGCGTCACCACTGTCTTGAACGGCGCGCGTTTTTCGGTGGTCATCGCCGTCAGCAGCGAAGACTGAAACCACCCGCGGTGCTGGTCGCTGCCTTCGAGATAGATGTCGGCTGGGTAGACCAGTTCTTTCCGCTGCCGGAGCACGGCACGGTGACTCACGCCCGACTCAAACCACACGTCCACAATATCCGGGGACTTTACCAGCTTGTCCGAACCGCAGGCCGGGCACTTCACGTCGCCGAACAACTCGGCCACGCTCCGCTCGAACCAGATGTCCACGCCGTCCCGCGCCACCAGTTCCCGGAAGCGCCGAATCAGGTTCGCGTCGAGCAACGGTTTCTCGCACATCTCGCACTCGAGGAACGGCAACGGCACGCCCCACGCCCGTTGACGGGACACGCACCAATCGGGCCGCTGTTCCAACGTGCCGGCAATCCGGTTTTGCCCCCACGACGGCACCCATTGCACTTTTTTCACCTCCGCCAGCGCGTTCTGGCGCAAACCGGCGTGGTCGAGCGCGATGAACCATTGCTCCATCGCCCGGAAGATGATCGGCTGTTTGCACCGCCAACAATGCGGGTAGGAATGTTTCACATCGGCGCAACCGGCGAGGCTGCCCGTGGCGCGCAGGTGTTCGACAATGGGTTGGTTGGCCTTGAAGACGAACTGACCGGCAAATTGTCCGGCCTCGGAGGTGAACACGCCGTCATCGTTGACGGGCGCGAGCGTGTCGAGTTTGTATTTCTGGCCGATTTCGTAATCTTCTGCGCCGTGCCCGGGCGCGGTGTGGACCAACCCCGTCCCCTGCTCCAAGGTCACGTATGGCGACAGGATCACCGGCGAATCGCGTTCGATGAATGGGTGCCGCGTGACCAGCCCTTCGAGTTGTGCCCCGGTCATCTTCTCCACGACGGTCAACTCCACGCCGCAGGCTTGGGCGACTGGCTCGACGAGACCCTCGGCG
>CALBCO010000145.1 GCA_937927265.1 uncultured Verrucomicrobiae bacterium
GCCATGAATAGACTGCGATGTGGGACTGCTGAGGTTGTCATTGGTGTGATCCTTTCTGGTTGATGGTTTGTGCCGCCGACGTTCCGTGTCAGCGACACCGCACTATTTGCCACAACCTCAGTGGCCCGCATAGCATCTACCGTATCACCCGGCAGGTGCGTCCATCCATCCACTCCCCGTGGTTGCTGCTGTGGGTCATCGCCAATTCTGCCCACTTTCAACTGCGGCTGATAGGATAATCTCTTACACCGTGGCATCTCACAAAAAGGCGCAGCTATCGCCGGCCGGGTAGGGTCGGACCGCCGCGCCGACCGCTTCCCTGCAACACCTACGGCGTGCCGCTGGGCCTCCCGCAGCGTTGGGCCAGCCCGAATAGCTCGCGACCAAGCGCGTGGGGTAAAACTCCTCGAGTTTCAAATCTCGCCACAACGCATCGGCGATCCAGCACGCGCCCCAAGAGCGGGGTCGTTCCAGCCGCAACACCGCCAGTTGCACCAGCGGCGCCGTCACGTCGTCCACGGCGGGCGGCGGGCGATCATCGGGAAACAAGCGCAGGTCAGCAGCGTGTTCTGTGTTTCATCGAACACCGCCAGCGTCTTGTCCCGGGCGATGCGTTGCGAATCATTGATCTCGCTTCTGTGCCATTCTTGCACCGCACGCTATATTTCAGAGAAATGGGGGGCATACCGGTGCGCGGGAAGACAGGCCAAGAGGCAGGTCGCCACATCTGACAATTGATACGGTGGCGCTTCTGCGAAGCACCAAGGCGGTGCTATTTCTGCGAAATCGGCAGCTCAGAGAGCGGCCGCGACACCCAAAGGCCGCCGATGAGCTTTGGAGGCATCCCTCTTTGTATTCTTTGCGTTCACTTGCGGTAAAGAATCTTCAGCGGAGGACGTCTTCGCGTTTCTCGCGGCCGACAACGGGGTTGCGACCGAAAGGTCGCGCCTACCCTTCCAAAACCACCGGATTCGTCAACCGGCCGATCTTCTCGATCTCAATCGTGACCTCGTCACCTGGCTTCAGCCACCGGGGCGGGGTGCGAGCGAGACCAACTCCGGGCGGAGTGCCGGTCAGGATGACCGTGCCGGCCAACAACGTGGTGCTGCCGCTCAGAAACTCAATCAATGTCGCTACGTCAAAAATCATGTCGCTCGTGTGTCCGTCTTGCAGCACTTCACCGTTAATCACCGTGCGGATGGCCAGTGCGTTGGGATTCGGGATTTCGTCTGGAGTGACGAGGCAGGGACCGAGCGGGCAAAACGTGTCGAAGCTCTTCCCGCGGCACCACTGGCTGCCGCTGAAATCCTTTTGCCAGTCGCGAGCGCTGACGTCGTTCGCGCACGTGTAGCCGAGAACGTAGCGCCACGCGTCTGAGCGGCGGACGTTCTTGCAGGTGTCGCGGATGACGACCGCCAACTCGGCTTCGTAATCCACTTTGGTGCTGGCCAGATGCGTGGGGATTTCGATGGGGTCGCCCGGATGTTGCAGCGCGGCCGGGTTCTTCATGAACAAGACCGGGAAGTCAGGAATCTTGGCTTTTGTTTCGATGGCGTGCTGCCGGTAGTTCAAGCCGATGCAGAGGATCGCGGCTGGAACGAGCGGCGCCAGCAGTTGTGCCACATCGGCTGGTTCGCTGGTGACAACGTACTGACCAAAGATGTCGCCTTCGATGCGGCGCGCCGCGCCAGTGTTGTCCCCTGCCCCATAGCAGAGGCGGCCCTGCAGATCACGGTATCGGATGAGTTTCATGCGTCGTCGTAGGACAGGCTTCCACTCCGTCCACCGGCCACCAAAAGTTCAAGCTGGTCACTTTTCTCCGGCTCACACCCGTCGTTTTTCGGAGCCGCTGTAGCCGCGGCGCTCGAACTCGGCAAAACAGGCGTTCACGAGTTGCCGTCCGCGCTCTTTCATTTCGGGCGTCTCGCCGTTGTCGAAGAGGCGGAAGACTTCGTAGAGCCGGTGCGACAATTCGTAGTCGTTCAGTTTTTTCAAGTCGGTGGTATCCTTCGTCGTGTACTGATAACCGTATTCCCACGGGTTGCCGAAGTCTTCACCGAACTCCTTTTTCTTCGGCGGTGGCACGTCTTTGAGCAGAGTGCGAATGTCAGCCAAGGTCTGTTGTGTGGCGGCGATTTCGTCGAGCACCCATTGGCGGTTGAACGGGCAGGTCTCGGCCGGCGGTGGCGGCCAGCGTCCGTCCGAGTTGGCCGAGTTCGTCATGTGGAACCAGAACCGCTCAACCAAATCCCGATATTTCGTGTCGCCTTCGAGAATGGCTTGGTAGTTTTCTTTGTATTCCTTGCGCATTGCGGCAAGGATTGGATCCCATGCCCGGGCTTCGGGGGTGTTTGCCCAAGCGTCGGCGTAGGTCCGATGCCAGGCGAACCGGTCTTCAACGTAAAACGGCTCCTCCACCGGCTCCATCTCACAGGCTTCCTTGAACGTACAGGTCTCACCCAGTTTCTCCACTTCGGTGAACAAGGCGATGAGTTTCTCACGCGCGCCAGGGTCCACAGAGAACGACCGGCTGTAGTCCCGGTAGTACTTCACATAGAAATAGCCCGTCGTGCCGGTGTATTCCGCATCGTCGGCAATGATGATCGTCGCACCCTTGTATTTCGGATTGCCCCATTTCTTGATCCGGTCCAGATACGACTGGAGCGGGATCCGGCCCAGGAAGTAGTTGATGTAGCCGCCGATGAGCCGGTCGGACCGGCACATCCCGTGTAGGCCGGGCACAATGTCGCGGAACGGTTGATGGAGGAATTTGCAGGCCGGATCCAGGTCGTACACCGGCAGGTTGCCGCCCCAGTTCATGTCATGGCAGCGGTTGCGTTCGACCCAGCCATAGTCTTTGTCGCAACAGATCATGTATGACTCAAAATCGAGTGTCAGATACTTGTAGCCGACATCGCGGAACGTGCGCGGGACGTATTGCATCCAAGTGCATTCGGGATTCCACGCCGATTCGGGTTTGAAGCCGAGATACTTCTGGTAGGTTTCCATCGCGAAATGATTCGACCAGCGGCCGTCTTCTTCGGGGATGTTAGCCATGATCGGGTGCGAGTACGGCGCGCCCATGAACTCGCATTGCCCGCGCTCGACGGCTTTGAGGAGTTTCTTGAGCACGTCGGGGGTAAGCTTGGCCATCTGCTCAATGGTGTAGCCCGACGCCTCGAACACGTATTTTCCATCGGGGAACTTCTCGGCGAACGTGTCGAAGATTGTCTCGTACGAGGCGCGAATGACCTGCTCGTACTTATGCGGCTCAAGGAACGCATAGTTCAAGTTAGCGTGGAAGATGGCGACATATTTCATATGTGTTTGGTCTCCGATTTGGTCGCGCTGTAATACCGGTCGCGCCCGGCAATTGCAAGACCAAAAAAGCAATGGGCGCGCTTGCCGCAACCGCGCCTGCGCTATTGCCAATGTCGCGCTTGGCGTCGCCAGCCAACACCGAGTCGTTGGCCGCAGCCACCGTCGCGCTCTCGCGCGGATTCAAGATGTTGTCCGCCAACAAGCAAGTGCATGGCGCATCGAGTCAAAGGCAAGTTCTGCTGGGCGTATTGTGTCCACCGGCAGAAACTCAATCCCGTCCACGTCGTCCAACGCGCGCAACGGCCCGAGCGACACTGCGCGTGCCGTAAAAAAAAGATCTATCGTCGAATAGATGATCTCCCGGTACACATACCGGTTGGGGTGCGACGTGAGATACTTGAGCCCTTCCAACTCGAGGTTGATCTCCTCGCGAATTTCGCGTTGGGCGACGGCCTCGGCGCTCTCGCCGATCTCGGCGAATCCGCCGGGGAACGCCAGTTTTCCCTTGGCGGGTTCGCGTTGCCGGCGAATCAAGAGCAACCGGCCTTGCGGATCGGCAATCAGCACCGCCACCGCCACAACGGGGTTGAGGAAATGCTCGTAGCCGCAGGCCGCGCACACGATCGCTCCGCCTCGCTGGTAAAACCGCGCATCACCGCACACTGGGCAATAGCG
>CALBCO010000146.1 GCA_937927265.1 uncultured Verrucomicrobiae bacterium
TGCAAAACAAATGGCGAACTCACCAGGAAAAACAGCAAAAGCAGAAACACCACGTCCACCAATGGCGCGGGATCCACCAGCCCCTTCGCAATCTGACATTGAGTACGAAAAGTCATGATGAATTGCGCTCACTGGCCGACATCGCCACCGTAGGATCGGCGGTGGTTCCGGCCTTGTGACGGGAGAGAAAGTTAAGGATCTCGTTGGCGGCGCACTCCATATCCAACACCAGATTTTGGACGCGTCCGACGAGGTAGTTGTAGGCCACATAAGCAGGGATGGCGATGACCAATCCGCCGGCCGTCGTCAACAATGCTTCCCAAACGCCGCCCGCCAGTTGACCGGGCGTGGCGAGTTGGGTCGTTTGAATGACCATGAAAATCTTGATCATGCCGGTGACTGTGCCAAGAAAACCAATCAGCGGGGTCACTTGGGCTACTGTGGCCAACACTGGCAACCGCCGTTCCAAACGGGCCACTTCGGCGCGGGCGGCATCCTCCATCGCTTCGCGAATTTCCTCGCGGCCCCGGTCATGATTCATCACGGCTGTCTTGACGACCTGCGCGACCGGGCCGCTGGTTTCGTCGCAGAGGGCGATGGACTCCATGACGTTGCCGCGTTTGAGAATGTTGATGATGCCGGTGATGAAGTCTCTCGTGTGGATTTTGGCGCGGTGCAGATGAAACAGCCGTTCCAGCAAGATTACCAGGGCCAGCAGTCCATTGAACAAGATTACCCACATCAACAGCCCGCCTTTGGTCATCAGCGTCAACATATGCACCTCCCTCTTACCCGAAGCAGGCGGGATATTCAATTCCGATTATTCGGGCAATTGCGAAATCCCGCCGCAGTCGGCCGTTCGCCGTCAAAACAAAATCACACGCTCCACTCGAATCTTGCGGATGCGTTCTTCGGCGAGTGGTTTCAGATCTGGGCAAAGGATGGAAAGTTTTTCGTACAGGACGATGGCGTCGCGCCATTGTTGTTGTTGTTCCTTGATGGCAGCGGCGGCGAGGCCTGCTTTACTGAGCCAGAATCGTTCCGGGGGGGCATCGGTGGCAGGCGCGGCGGCGTTTTCGTACACGACCTTGCTGTAGTGCTCAAAGGCGTCGGCGGTTTTACCGGACTTCTCGAAGCACTGGCCGATTTTGTAGGTGAGTTGATTGCGAAACAAAGGATCCGCCTCTGCGCCCCGGCCGCACTGCAAGGCCAGCCGATAGCTCGTAATCGCGTCCTCGTACCGCTCCAAGGTGAACTGGCAATCGCCCTTGCGTCCGTGGGCTTCACACACCAAATAACAGTCCGCAAAATCCTTGACTAATGCGTCAAACACCAACAGCGCATTATCAAATTGCCCCAACTCCGTCAGCGCGTCGCCTTGGCCAAACCGCGCCTCACAACGCCAGGCCGATTGCGGATACGATTTCAGCAGCCCTTCGAATAACTCGATGGCGGCTTTGTAATCCTGCCGGGAATAGGCCGCGCGCGCCGCGAAATACTGCGCCGCGTCCGCCCGCTGGCTGGTCGGATAATTCCGCACAAGCTGCTGGAATTGTTCTTGCGCTTTCACGAAATCACGCTGCTGCAAGAAATGGTTGGCAATCCAGAACTGCACATCTGGCGCGAGGGTGGATTGCGGATGTTGTTGCAGGAAGTCGCTGAACTCCGCGAGCGTTCGGGCCGCCGCGCCTTGGGCTGCCCAACACCAACCCCGTTGGTAAAAAGCCTGCTCGGCCAGAACCGACCCGGGGGCCGCCTGCATCAGGCGGTCAAACTCAGCAATCGCCTCCGCGTACTTGCCTTCGCGGTAAAACGACTCGCCAATCGCAAGTGCAGCCTTGCTGGCCCACTCGCTGTCGCCATACGCTGTCGCCACTTTGCCAAATGCTTGCCGGGCCTGTGCCTCCTGACCGAGTCCAACGGCAATCATGCCAATTTGAAATTGCGCCGCAGCCGCCTGCGGGGCGGACGGAAACTGTTCGACCAATGCGCTGTATACCGCCACCGCTGCTTCGGGATTCTGCAACCACTGATACGCCTGCCCCATCTGAAACAACGCCCCCGGCAGCAACTTCGAACTGCCATAACTGCTCACCAACCGTTGATAGGTCGCCACGGCCGCCGTGAATTGTCCTTGGGCAAACTGTGCGTCACCCGCCTTGCACAACGCGGTCTCCGCCATGGACGGGTCGGTTGCCAGCGTGAAGGCCGCCTCGAAATGCGTCACCGCCTCGGCATATCGTTGGAGTGCCCAAGCACACCAGCCGGCCTGAAAATGCGCCTTCGCCACCAGCGCGCTCTTGGGAAATTGCGTCAACAGCAGCCGGTATTCGGTCAGTGCCGTCGCGCAGTCGTCGTGTCCCCGCAACAAATCGCCAATCGCCATTTGCACCTCGTCCGCCAGTGGATCCTGCGGGTGCGCCTGCAAAAATGCTTTTAACCGCGTCACCCCCTCCGCCCATTGGCCGGTCCGCACGGCGGCCTCACCCAGTTTAAGCAAGGCGTCGCGTCGGACTGCCGGGCTGGGTGACAATTCCAATGCCTCGACAAACGCCGTCGCGGCCTCCGCAAATTTCTCCTGCTGCCAATGCGTCCAGCCGGTTGCCAGCCACGCTTCAGCGGCCAATCGGGCCGTGACCGACTTGTTGGGGGCGGTCCTAAAGGCGTCGGTCACCAGCGCGAAGCGGCGCAAGGCGTCCGCATGCTTGCCCTGCCGTGCGAACGCCTGGCCGAGCCAGAGTTGCGCCTCGAATCCCGCACGCGTGCCGTCGGCTTTTTTCAGCAATTCCTCAAACAGCCTGGTCGCCGCGGCAAATTGCTTGCGCGCCAGCAACACCTGTCCGCTTAGCAACTCCGCATCCCGCGCCAACTCGTTCTTCGCGCCGAGTTTGCCGAACTCCCGCAGCGTTTCGGTGGCGGCTTCGAGTTGCCCTTGCTTGAACTGTGCGAACGCCAAACCGTACTGGGCTGCCGCGCGGTGTGGCGAGTGGGGATGTTTTTCGATCAACTCACCGTAGCGCGCCGCTGCGTCTGCATAGCGCTCCCCGCGCACCAGCGCCTCGCCTTGCCAAAACAAAAAACTGTCGGGCTTGCTCACCGCGGCCAATTTGCCGGGCCATTCCGCGAATGATTGGACCGCCTTCTCCCACCGGCCACGGTACAACTGCGCCTGCCCCAACACCAAGGCCACCGCCTCGGCCCGGTCCGATTGCGGAAACTTCTCCAGAAAATCCACCGCCTGCCGCTCGGCGAGATCATAAATACCGTCCTGAAACGAGCTGATGATGACCCGATATTGTCGGGTCTCCTCTGCCGTCGCTGCCACGAACAGCAATGCTACGATGGCCCAAAGCTTCTTCATGCGCCCGCATTATTCCAGAAATCCGCCCCCAACGCAAAGCAATCGCGCCCCCCCCCCTCTCCCCCAACAAAAGCTGGCCCGGCCGCACGGGTGCGTGTATCGTCCCGTGTGTCATGAGCCACGTTTGGTTTTTCGTCTTGTTGGCCGGCGCCAGTGCCATCGGCCAAACCGCCGACATCTACACCGATTCACTGGAGGACGGCTGGCAAAACTGGTCGTGGCTGGGTACCTACACCTTTAACAACCCCACGCCCATCCACAGCGGCACCGCCTCCATCCGTTGCGACCAACAAGGCTGGGGCGGGATTTCGTTCCGCCACGACCCCATCGCCTCCAACGCCTACCAGTACCTCGAATTTTACATCCACGGCGGCACGACCGGCGGGCAGTCGCTGGACGTTCTTCTGGAAAATGATACCAGCGCCCCGTGCTCTGGCACCGTCAACATCGGAGAGGCGCCCGCCGGCATGTGGCGGCTGGTCTCGATCCGATTGGCCGACTTGCCGGTCTCGCAGCCAACGTTCACCCGCGTGGACATTCGCAACCGCACCGGTAACGCCATCACCTATTACCTCGACGATATTTCCCTCCGCCAAACCGCCACCGTCCCGCCCCGCCTGACTAATCTCCGCGCCGCTGGCGACCGGCAGGTCGTCGCCTTCTTCGATGCGGGCCTGACTGTCGCCAGCGCCACCAATCCCGCCAACTACCGTCTGCAAACCCCATCCCAAGCCGCCACCAACGCCCAGTACGACCACGCCCGGCAGCGCGTCGCGCTCACCTTTGCCACAAACTTTGCGGTCGGCACCCGTTACACGCTCGTTCTCAACAACCTCACCAACACGGCCGGCGTCGCGATTGCGCCCGACACCACCGGTTCGTTTGCCGTGAGCAACCAGACGATCCACATCAACGCTGCCGCCGGCACCCACCCGATCAGCCCGTTCATCTACGGCCTCGCGTGGGCGCCCACCACCAACGCGCTCCACCAACTCGGCGTGACCGTGCATCGCTGGGGCGGTAATCACACCTCCACCTACAACTGGCTCGCCAACGCCAAAAACACCGGCAACGATTGGTACTTCCAAAACGAGCCTTGGCAAACCTCCGTCGAATTCACCCCCGTCAGCAACGCGGTCGAGTTCGTCCAGAACAACACCAGAGCCGGCGTCGCCAGCCTGCTCACCGTGCCCATGCTGCCGTTCATCGCCAAAGACACCACCGCCCACAGCTTCTCCGTCGCCAAATACGGCCCGCAACAGGCCGTGGATCCCTACGACAGCGATGCCGGCAACGGCATCAGCACCAATGGCCAGAAAATCGTCAACGACCCGCTCGACTCCGGCACCACCAACTCCGTCGCGCTGCAAAGCCAGTGGCTGGCCCATCTCGCCGCCCACGCCGCCACGCCGCAGTTCGTCGCCTTGGACAACGAGATGGACATTTGGGACAGCACGCATCGCGACTGGCATCCCGCGCCACCGACTTACGACGAAATGTGGCGCGTGTTCACCAACTACGCCACCATGGTCCGCGCCGAGCTGCCAGAAGCCGCCATCTGTGCGCCGGTGAGTTGTTGCTGGTGGTACTATTGGAACAGCGCCGCCGGCGACGCCGACAAACAAGCCCACAGCGGCGTCGATTTCCTCGAATGGTTCCTCGACCAGGCCCGTGCCCACGAACTCCAAACCGGCCAGCGCCTCCTCAACGTGCTCGACATTCATTACTACCCCGACAGCTTCTGGAACGGCGCCACCAACGTCGCGCAGCAACTCAGTTCCACCCGCGAACTCTGGGATCCGACCTACCGCCACGAAGGCTGGATCGGCAACGACCAATGGGCCACCCAAACCCAGTCCCACCCCAACTACCCGCAACTCATCCCGCGTTTCCAAACCCTCATCGCCCAGCACTACCCCGGCACCCGGCTCGGGCTGACCGAATACAACTGGGGCGCCGACCACACCCTCCCCGGCGCTTTGGCGCTGGCCGACTGCCTCGGCATCTTCGGCCGCGAGAATCTCGACCTCGCCTGCCATTGGACCTACCCCGGAGTCCCCGGCCAACTCGCTTTTCAACTTTACCGAAACTTTGGCAACATCTCCTGCCAAGCCTCCAACGCCGGCCCCGACCTCTTGACCGCCTACGCCGCCACCGAGTCCGACACCGGCGCACTCACCCTGATGGTCATCAACAAAAATCCCGACTTCGATTGCCAGACCACGTTGAGTTTCACCCACTTCATCCCCGCCCCCACCGGCACCGTCTGGCAACTCAGCACCGCCGACTTGAAAACCCTCCGCCATGAACCCGATGCCACCGGCACGATATTCTTCTTCCCGGCCCACAGCGCCACGTTGTTGCGATTTCTGCCAGCCGACACCGATGGCGACACGCTCTCAGACCTGTGGGAACAGAATTATTTTGGCGATATCACCGCCGCGGCCCCCCAGGCCGACGCCGACGGTGACGGCTTCACGAACCTTCAGGAATTCTGCGCGGGCACGGTCCCGACCGACCCCGTCAGCGCGCTGAAAATCACCGCCATCGCCGGCCACCAGATCACGTTCACGACGGTGGCCGACAAGCACTACGCCATCGAACGCTGCGATGACCTTGCTGTTCCTGGTTGTTGGGGTGCATTCACCAATGTGCCCGGCACCGGCGGACTGATCACCATCAGTGACCCGCTGCCGGTGGAAACGTCGCGCCGCTTCTACCGGGTGCGGTTGTTGCCATAGCGCCACCCAGTCAACTCACCGCTTGGACCGTATACCCGCCGGACTTCTTGTCGGCTTCGAGTTTCAACAAGCCGCGCTTCTGGGCTTCCAGCAACAGATCATTGAACGAGCGAAACCCGTACGCCCGCTCGTTGAAGCCGGGATGACGGCGTTTGATGGCCTGCTTGATCATCGAGCCATACACCGGCTCATCCTCGTCGCGCTCGGCACTGAGCGCCTCCAGTGTTTTGCTGACCAGTTCAAACGCATCCGTGACCGGCGGCCCTTTGCTCTCGCCCTTGTCGGCTTCCGCCGCCTTGACCGCGACACTGGCCGTCGTCGCGCGGGGGCGAGGTTTCGACTGCTCGGCTCGCACCAAATCATCGTAGTAGAGAAACTCATCGCAGTTGTTGATAAACAGATCCGAAGTCGAGTTTTTGACCCCCACCCCGATCACGGTTTTGTCATTCTCGCGCAATTTGCTCACCAACGGCGAAAAATCCGAGTCGCCGCTGATGATGACGAACGTATCCACATGTTGCTTGGTGTAACACAGGTCGAGCGCGTCCACGACCATACGAATGTCGGCCGAGTTCTTGCCGGATTGCCGGACATGCGGAATCTCAATCAACTCAAACGCTGCCTCATGCAGGTCGCGCTTGAACGCCTTGTACCGGTCGAAATCGCAGTACGCCTTTTTGACGACGATGTGGCCCTTCAGCAACAGCCGTTCGAGCACCTTTTGAATGTCGAACTTCGGAAAATGCGCGTCAAGTGCCCCGAGTGCGATGTTTTCAAGATCGAGAAAAACTGCCATTGTCGCGTTGGTTTCATGTGTACTCATAATTTATGCACGTCTAGTGTACGCCAGTTTATGTTCTGGCAAAGCAAAATATGGTGCCAACTGTTCCAAAAGCGTTGGGCGTCAAACACCCAGTAGCCGCCGCAGAAACTGGCCGGTGTAAGAGTTGGGTGCTTGGCAGATTTGTTCCGGTGGGCCTTCGGTAACAAGTTGCCCCCCCGCGGCTCCGCCTTCCGGTCCCAAATCAATGATCCAATCCGCGCTCTTCACGACATCCAGGTTGTGTTCGATGATAAGCACGGTGTTGCCGGCATCGCGTAGCTTGAAAAGAACTTCCAGCAACTTTGCAATGTCGGCAAAATGCAGGCCGGTCGTCGGTTCATCGAGGATGTACAAGGTGCGGCCCGTGGCGCGTTTGGCGAGTTCCGTAGCCAGTTTGACCCGCTGGGCTTCGCCTCCGGACAGCGTCGTCGCCTGTTGGCCGAGATGAAGGTAGCCGAGCCCCACATCCTGCAAAGCCTGCAGCTTGTCTCGCAACGGCGGCACCGCACGAAAAAACTCTTCGGCTTCGTCCACGGTCATCTCCAACACGTCAGCGATATTGCGGCCTTTGTAGGTAATCTCCAACGTCTCGCGGCTGTAACGCCGTCCGCCACACTGCTCACAGGTCACATACACGTCCGGCAGAAAGTGCATCCCAATCTTGATCAAACCATCGCCTTTGCACGCCTCACACCGACCACCTTTAGTGTTGAAACTGAAGCGGCCCACGCCATAGCCGCGCACCTTCGCCGTCGGCAACTGGGCAAACAGCGTTCGAATGTGATTGAACGCCCCCGTATACGTGAGCGCATTCGACCGTGGCGTCCGACCGATCGGGGATTGGTCAATGACGATCACCTTGTCGAGTTCATCTACGCCCATGATTTTGTCGTGCTCGCCGGGACGGTCTTTGGCCCGGTAAAACTTGCGGAACAACGCCCGTCGCAGAATATCGTCCACCAACGTGCTCTTGCCCGAACCGCTCACGCCGGTCACGCATGTCAGCAAGCCAAGCGGAAAACGTACGGTCAGGTTTTTCAGGTTGTTCTGACGAGCCCCGACCACGGTCAGCCAACCACGAACGGGCGAGCGGCGAGTTTTGGGTACCGGGATTTGCAACTCGCCGCGTAAATACGCCCCTGTCAGGGAACGTGGCGTATCGAGAATCGTTTGCAACGGCCCCGCTGCAACCACTTCTCCGCCGTGGATACCGGCGCCGGGGCCTAGGTCCACAATGTAATCGGCAGCCCGGATTGTGTCCTCGTCGTGTTCGACAACAACAACGGTGTTGCCGAGATCACGGAGTTGACGCAGGGTTTCGAGCAGCCGCTGGTTGTCGCGTGGGTGCAAACCGATGCTCGGTTCATCGAGTACATAAAGGACGCCGACCAAGGCAGCACCGATCTGAGTCGCCAACTGAATCCGTTGGGCTTCACCGCCGGACAACGTGTCGCTCGTCCGGTCGAGGGTGAGATAGCCAAGACCAACGTTCTGGAGGAATTTCAACCGGGCACTAACTTCGTGAAGGATTTGGCCAGCCACTTTCCTCTCGAATTCACTGAGTTGCAGGTCGGCAAAAAAACGGGCCGCCTCGTCCACCGACAAGCGTGTCACGTCAATGATGGACTTACCACCCACAGTAACGGCGAGGCTTTCAGGACGCAACCGCTGGCCGTGGCAATCCGGACAAGGCATGCTGACCATGTAGTGCTGGAGGCGCGACTTGGTGAATTCGCTTTTGGATTCCTCGTAGAGTCGTTCAAGGTTGGGAATCACACCTTCGAACGGTTTGGTCGTCTTCCGCCAAGCGCCTCTGCGCCAGTAGGTGAACTCAATCTCGTCGCTGCCCGTGCCGTGGAGTAACGCGTGTTGGATTGGCATCGGGAGCTTCTCGAACGGTTGTTCCATGTCCACGTGGTAATGTTTGGCGAAGCCGCGTAGGAGCATCTTGTAATACATGATAAGCCGCCGTCCGCCTCGTCGCCACGGGGCGATCGCGCCATCGGCAACTGACTTCTTCCTGTCCGGCACAATCAGGTCCGGATCGAAAAACAATTTCGTTCCCAGACCGAGACAGGTTTTGCAGGCACCGTAAGGGGAGTTGAACGAGAAATGCCGCGGCGTGAACTCGCCAAAGCTGATTCCACAATCCGTACAGGCGTTCTGCGTGCTGAAGAGTCGGTCGGCAGCCAACAGCACGCCGTTACCCCATTTCAATGCGGTTTCAACCGAGTCAGCCAGCCGGCTCCGCGTTTTGGCGCTGATGTTCAACCGGTCCACCACCAATTCGATGTTGTGGTGGCGGTTTTTGTCGAGCTTTGGCGGTTCTTCCAAATCCACCACCATCCCGTCCACGCGAGCACGGACGAATCCCTCGCGTTTGATGCGGGCAAACACGTCCCGGAACTCGCCTTTGCGGTCGCGCACAAGCGGCGCCAGCAAGGTGACCGGCGTCCCTTCACCCAGCGCGAGCAGTTGGTCCACAATCTGGCTGGCAGTTTGGGTGGTGATTGGTTTGCCGCACTGGTGACAATGCGGTTGGCCGAGGCTAGCCCAAAGGAGGCGGAGGTACTCGTAAATCTCAGTGGTGGTGGCAATCGTTGACCGGGGGTTGCTGCCGGCGGTGCGTTGTTCGATTGCAATGGCTGGCGACAGTCCCTCGATGTAGTCCACATCGGGTTTCTGGAGTTGTTGGAGGAACTGCCGGGCGTAGGCGGAGAGGCTCTCAACATATTTGCGCTGGCCTTCGGCGTAGAGGGTGTCAAAGGCGAGACTGGACTTGCCCGAACCGCTCAGACCGGTAACCACGATCAGCCGGTGGCGCGGGAGGGTTAACTGGACGTCTTTCAGGTTGTGAGTGCGCGCTCCGGCGATGGTAATGGTTGCGGTTGGCATGAGTTCACCTGCAATTTTCGCGCGAGTTCAAGCTTCACATTTTAGCCAAGCTGATCCCAAACCCAAGCAGAAATTGCGACTTTTCACTGGCATACCACCTGCTGAAATTACAGCCAAGCTGCAGTCGTTCAGCAGCAAGGAATAGGCGAAAAGCAAAACTTGGGATGAAAGGGGCAACATGGCAACAGCAAAAGAGGTTTCTGTGAACGAGACCGCAGAGCAACTCCGACAACTGCAAAAACAGTTGGAGACACTGCACGAGAACTTGCGGACAGTGCGACATGGTATCAACAACAACATCGCGGTGATCATGGCGATGGCGGAACTGAGCCAGCGGAATCCGTCCCAATGCGCGAAGCTGAGCCAGTTGTGCCTGGAAAAAGCCCCACAGATCGCAAGCGCCATCTGTAGTTTCTCTGAATTGATGGATGGCGCACTCAGCCTGCAACGCGAGTTTGAGACCCACGCGAACCCCGAAGCGGTCTAATCCCCCCAACGACAGACGGATGCCGCGCGTGGTGTTCGAGAAACTGGCGACGGTGCAGCTTCTGGATGTGATCGTGCCAACGACAG
>CALBCO010000147.1 GCA_937927265.1 uncultured Verrucomicrobiae bacterium
TGCCGGTGGGAGTTGTTTGTGGCGGTCTGGAACCCTGAGTCGCCAGCGGCTGACTGTCCCCACAGCCAGCCCCGCCCTTGTTCCATCGGTTACCCGTCGCCACATTCTACCACCCCCCTACAAAACTTGCAGTGCGCCCCCGCAAAGCCTTCGCTTGGCAAGTGGCGCGTGTCTCAACCAACTGCACCGACACCATATCTGAAAACACTCCCCTTCGTCTCGGCCAGGGGTCAGCGGTCCAAGCCATGCGCGCAGCAAGACGCAGCAGGAGTTCAATCTGCAAATCTTTGGCGGCCGGATCGGACCAGAGGTTGTGGCATTCACCGGGGTCGGCGGTGAGATCATACAATTCGCCTTCGCCCGTGCCGTGAATGGCAATCAACTTATGCCGAGCCGTGCGCACCATCGTCAGCCATAACTTCTGCCGGTCAGGATTGGCGTTGTAATACTCGCAATAGACATCCTCGCGGATCGGCTCCCCTGGCGCCGCGCCGGTCAACACCGGCCAGAGCGACCGGGCCTGCATAACGGGATCGCGGGGCAGGCCGGCGGCGTCCAGGATGGTCGGCGCGAGGTCGCCCAATTCCACCAGGCCGGTTGCCCGCGTGTTGGCCGGGACGTGACCCGGCCACGAGATCACCAGCGGGACGCGAATCGAGCTGTCGTAGAGGTAGCCGCCCTTCCAGGTGCGCCCGTGGTCGCCGAGCAGTTCGCCGTGGTCGCTGTGGAAAATGACCAGCGTGTTGTCGCGTTGGCCGGTGCGCTCCAACGCGGCGAGCAACCGGCCCACACAGACATCCACCAGGTCGCACATGGCCCTGTACGCCACCTTGATGAGGCACAGGTCGCGGGCGGTGTAGCCTTTGGTTGAGGGTTTCTTGCCCGTCGCGTAGGAGGTTTGTTGGTGCGACGGTTGGTTGGCGAGTTCGGATTCGTCAAACTCGGACAGCGGAATTTCGTCGAGCCGGTCAAGGTACGGTTGCAGCAGTTCCGCGGGCGGATCAAAGTCCGGGTGCGGCTCGACCATGTTCACCGAAAACAGCCACGGACCACGGTGGGATGCGATGAACTCAATCGCTTTCTCGGTGCAGAACGCGACGTGGGTCTGGTCAGTCGGTCGGCCAATGCTGACTTGAGGGCCGAGTGGCGTACCAACCGCCGGTAGGGACGGACCGCCGGGCCGTCCGTCGGCAGAACGGCGCGCCCGGCGGTCGCGCCCGACCAGCCATTGGTTGTAGGCATTGTACGGATTTTGGTCGGCGCCGTGGGACCAGTGGGCGACCGTGTAGCCGTCGGCAATGCGCGGCTCGACGGGCACGATCCATTTTTCCGCCGGCACCTTCCACCATTCAGGACCGAACGTGAGTCGTTGATCGCACGCGCTGAGATGGAGTTTGCCGGCAAAACCGCAGACGTAACCGGCGTCGGCAGGAATCTTCGTGACCGGCCGCAAATCGGCGGGCGCGTTCTGGCCATTTTGCCGGAGCCGGTTGGTGACGGGGTACCGTCCGGTGAGGAAACAACCACGGCTGGGCGTGCAGAGCGGACTTTGGGCGAAGGCGTTCTCGAACAACATCCCCTCCGCAGCCAACCGGCCAAGGTGGGGCGAGTGAACGAACCGGTTGCCGTAGCGGCCCCAGTGTGTCCCAACGCTGCGAATCAGAGCAAATCCAGGGGATATTCATGACACGATAAAGGTGGCGACGCGTTCGGCGCTCTCTTTGTAGCCGTAGCGGATGGCTTTGGCGCGGAGCGTGGTCGTCCCCGGTGGCAGGCGGAACGGGCCGGCGTACAACTCCCATCGGACGTCCTTGCCGGTCTGCAACGTGTAGCCGATGGACGCGCCTTGCGTGGCGCAGGTCAGTTGCATCAACACCGGGCCGCGCAACCGTCCGCCTTCGTTCATCAATTCCGTGCCCGGCTGGCCGGGACCTAGCGGGACGAAGCACGGCATGTCGGTCAGGGGTTGTTTGCGGCCCGGCCACATTCGCTCCAGCATTTCGGTTTCGGGGATGTCGCGCCACGGATCGTATTTCGCCTGCCACGCGTCGAGCACGGCGCGCAACCGGTCGAGAGTCGCCCGCTGCGCGGGATCGGCGGCCAGGTTGCGCAACTCCCACGGATCCGTCGCGGTGTCGTACAGTTCTTCCGGTGGACGGTGGGTTTGCATGAGGAACTGCTGCGGCTCGGTCAACTTCCCTTCGGCGTACAACCGCCAGAGTTCCTGCATCGCGGGATGCCGGTTGCGGTACGGCACCCACATCGAGTATTCCAACTGCGGGTAGTAATGCCGGATGTATTTGTACCGCCGGTCGCGGACAGCGCGGACCAGGTCGTAGGATTCGTCGTACCGGTCGCGCGTGGCAAAAACGTACTCGCGCGGTTGCGCTTCGGGGCCGAGGAACGGTTGGCCCTGCAAATGATACGGACGGGGCACGCCGCACAACGAGAGCACGGTCGGGCCGAGGTCAATTAAGCTGACCAATCGCTCGTCCACGCTGCCGGGTTGCAGTTGGCCCGGCCAGCGGACGATCAGCGGGATGCGGATGCCGGTGTCGTAGGGCCAGCGTTTTGACCGGGGCAACCCTTCGCCGTGATCGCTCCAAAGAAACACGATGGTGTCGGCAGCCAGCCCGTCTTCTTCGAGTTGCTGGAGCAGCGTGCCGACCTGCGTGTCGTTGAACGCGATGTTGTCGTATTGCCGGGCAATGGTTTTGCGGACTTCGAGCGTGTCCGGCAGGTACGGCGGCACCGTCACGGCGGCCGGATCGGTTTGCAGGGTTTCGCCGGGTTTCGGCCATTGCTGGCTTTCGTGGGTGCGCATCAGATTGAACACGGCGAAGAACGGCTGGTCAGGCCGCGGCCGGTTGCGCCAGTGGATCGCGAGCAGGTCGGGCTGGTCGAGCGGTAGTTCGCGTTGCACGTCCCACGCCGTGAACGGCGCGCGCATCCAGCCGCTGTCGAACTGGTAATCGGTTTTGCCGTTGTTGGTGCAGTAGTAGCCGGCGGCGCGGAGGTATTCGGTGAAACATTTCACATACGGCGGCGGCACGGTCGCGTAGGAAGTGACCGGGTTCGGCGTGTGCGGCATCGTGTGCTGGGTGCGCATGTGCTGCGCGCCGATGAACGTCTGGTACATCCCGGTGATGATGGCCGCCCGGCTCGGTGCGCAGACACCCGCCGTGCAAAACGCGTTCGGGAACCGGCAGCCCTCGGCGGCGAGCCGGTCCACGTTCGGGGTGCGGGCAATCTTGTCGCCGTAACAACCAAAGCGCGGCGTGCTATCTTCAAACGAGATCCAAAGAATGTTGGGACGGTTCATGGCGCGCCAACGTACTGACTCGATCAGAGCGGGGCAACTACTTTGTGTTTGTCTTTCCCGCGGCCCGCAGCTACACTGTGCCCGACAAATCGGTGATCATTCATGAAGATGACATCACGTCTCGGACTTTTTGGCCTGCTGCTCGTTATCGTCCCCGTGTCAGTGACCTCGGCGGATTTAGCACAGACGTTGATCGCGCTGGCCGGTGGCAGCACCAACGGGTTGTGCGCGCTCCCGCGTTGTGGCGATGGCCAGCTCGCCGTCGCCCTCGCCACCAACTCTGGTTTCATCGTCCACGCAATGGACAGCGATCCTGCCCGCGTCGCCGCCGCGCGCGCCGCGGCGGGCAGTTTGTTGGGCCAACGTCTCTATGTCGAAACCGGCAGCCCCACGGCCATTCCCCTCGCCTCCGAATCGGTGGACTTGCTGGTGCTCGCGGATTTGACGGACGCTGATTTGACGGGGGCGCTGACGACAGAAGTGCTGCGCGTGATTTCCCCGGTTGTGGGCCGGGCCATTCTCGGCGGCCCCGTCGCAACCAATCTCGCCGCTTGGGTGCCGAACGTGCAGACCAATGCGGACGGCATCTGGGGAATCCTGCGGCGCGGTCCCTTGCCGGGAGCGGAGGATTGGACGCACGTGTTGCATGGACCAGATCAAAATCCTGTCACGAAAGACACAGCCTTCCAATTGCCCTCGGCGGTCGCGTGGCTGGCGCGGCCTTATCAGGCTGATTGGCGCAACGTCGGCGGTCGGCTGATTGCGGATGGACGATTGTATTACGCCCAAGGCGCAAACGATCCGTTCCTCTTGCAAGCGTTCAATCTCTACAACGGCACACTGCTCTGGAGCCGCTCGCTATCCACCAACACCTGGGCGCAACGTCAAATCACGGCTGTCGCCACGAACCAACAGGTTTTCTTGCTTCAGGACGACCGCGTGGAAGTTCTCGACGGCGCCACGGGTACAAACCTCACCAGCATCACCTTCACCAACACGACCGGCCAGCATGGCAAATGGATGGGGATCAGCGACGGGCTGCTCGTGGTGCTGTACGGGCCGCAGGACTCGCGGGATCAAGGCTACCGGCCCTCCAGCTTTCTGACCTTGCGCGACAACAAGCAACTCGGCTACGGCCAACTGCTCATTGCCTACAACCTCGCCGACGCGCGGGAACAATGGCGGCAGGACGAAGGCGCGCCCATTGATCACCGCACGATGGCCATCGCCCACGGACGGGTTTTCTATCACGTGTCCGATGCTCGCGCGGTGTGCCGTGATTTGCCCACGGGCACAGTGGTGTGGACCAATGCCGAACCAACAGTCGAGGCATTGATTGATTCGAAACGCGCCCCGACCAACTGGTGGGGAATCGTGCCCGGACCGCTGGGCAATGGGCCAACAGCCGCGATGCTTGAAGACCGCGCGGCGGTCTTAGCCACCTCAAACGCCGTTTATTTTGGCAAACCCGAAGGCAGCAATTTCGTGGCGCTGGCGGCCGCAACCGGTGATTTCCTTTGGGCCAAACCGCGCACCGGCGGGCGTGTCTTCAACTTCTTGCAGGTCAACACAAATCTCTATCTCGATGGCGTCAGCGGCGGGAACCTCTTCGATCCACTCACCGGCCGAACCAATCTCACCGCCGGTGCCGCCACTGGCGGATGTGGCGTCCCGCTGGCCAACCACCGTTACCTCTTCGGCCAGGCCGGCGGGCCTTCCTTCGACTTGACGCGCATGGCGAGCTTCTCCGGCGCCTACTTGGTCAAAGCAGAATGTTCCATCGGTAACGCCATCGGCGGCGGACGGTTTGTGAGCTTCACGAAACAATGCGCCTGCCGGTTTGTCCGCGGTTCGATTGGACTGTCCCCCGGCACCCTTTACGGCAGCAACACCGGCCAACTTGAAATCGCCACACCCGATTATACCAACGTCGCCCTTCTGCCGGCTGATCCCCGCGATTGGCCGACGCATCGCGGTAGCAACCACCGCACCGGCGCGAGCGTGGTGAACGTCTCGACAACGATCACCCAACGGTGGATAACCCCCGCCCGTTACCCCAGCCAAATATGGGGCAGTGTCCAAAACATTCGCACCGTCCAACACTATCTGACTGAACCGATCACCGTGGGCGGCCGCGTGTTCTTCGGACAATCCGATGGCTGGGTCCAATGTTTGGACGCCGCCACGGGCGCTTTGCGTTGGCAATACTGGTGCGAAGGCCCGGTGCTGGCTGCGCCAACCGTGGCCGACAACCGGGTGTTTGTCACCAGCAGTGACGGATGGTTGTATGTGCTGGAGGCGGTATCGGGCCGGTTGCTTTGGCGTTATCGGATTGGCCCGGCTGCTGAAAAGATTCACGTGTACGGCACGCTCCAAAGCCGCTGGCCCGCCAATACCGGCGCGCTCGTGGAGGACAACACTGTCTTCGTCGGTGCCGGTCTGCCTTTGCAACCTGGGCCTGCCGTTGTGGGCCTGCACGCTGTTACCGGCCAGGAATTGTGGCGCAATACAACCCTCGGCCCTCAATACAATCCAACCACCGGCGTGTACTCCAACGCCACGCTCGTGCCTGCCGGCTACTTGACCACTCACGGCACACAACTCTGGGCGCGCACGTATTCCAAGGGGCTGGGCGGCCTTTCTTTCGACTGCCTCACTGGTGCCAGAGGCTCTCCGGCTGTCTTGAATTCCACCCAAAACAGTTTGGATGACTTACGGGGCCGGGAAATCGGCGTCTTCGCCAACGAATTTCTCCTCTGGGGCGGCCAAGACGTGTACTGGGATAACGTCGAACGCGGTGGCAGCTGGAACTATGCCCTCACCCAACTCACCAACGGCGTCCCGCGCCGTGCCGCGGTCACGCTCGGCACCACGATCAATCCCGCATGGAATGAACAATATCTGGTCGGCGCTTTTGCTCCCTCGCGCCTCGAATGTTGGTCAACACCCGACGCGGTGAACTACTTCCGCAGCTTGGTCGCCAGCACGAATGTCCCGGCTCACCTCCCCTACATGACCCGTCCCACTCCCACTGATCCCAGCATTCTGCGCTGGAGCATCCCGTTGACGAACGTTCATGCCGTCGCCCTCGCCAGCAACGTGGCGGTCGTTGCCATCGTCACCAACAACGCCAATTGGACCATCGTCGGCGGTCGCTTGCAGGCCTACGCGTTGAACGATGGCAGCCGCCTCTGGGACACACCGTTGCCGGCTCCGCCCGTGCGCAACGCCTTGAGCCTTGACCGGCACGGAGGCATCCTGGTCACCCTGCACGACGGTCGCATCGCCTATTTCGCCGCTCCCGATTGGGTCATGCCCACCGTTGCTGTGGACGATGCCAGGAACATCCCCCACGACAGCGCACCCATCACTATCGAAGTCCTCGCCAATGATGTCGGCCAAAATCTGCGTATCAGCTCGGTGGGCAGTCCGCGGTACGGCAGCATCGCCAACCTCACTACTGGCCTCCGATACACACCGCAACCCGGCCTGTTCAACGTTACCGACACCTTCACTTACACCGTCCAAGGCGACAACGGAGTTAGCAATGCCACTGTGAGCGTCACGATTTCAGCGACCGACTCGGACAACGACGGCCTCCCTGATGCTTGGGAAACGGACCACGAGTTGAACGCGCATGACGCCACCGACGCAATGCGCGACGAGGATGGGGATGGTCTGACCAACCAGCAGGAATACCGGGCTGGCACCGATCCGCACGATGCTCGTTCCACTTTGGCCGTCGCCACTGCCACTCGAACCGCCGAGGGACACTTCACGATCACCTGGTCCGCCGTGGCAGGTGTGCGTTACCGGATTCAATACTCCAACGGCACGAGCAACGGCGGATTTGATGGCATGTTTACCGATTTGCCGCGCAGCAGCGAGTTGGAAACCTGCCCCGCCACCGGCCCGATGACTTTCACCGACGACTTTACTTTGACCGGACCGCCACCGCAGGGTGTCCGGTTCTATCGCATCCGCACCGAGCCGTGATTCTCTGTGCTTACTCTGCCAGAATCTTAGCCTAAGCTGGCGGAGCCAGTACCAAGGGGTTGATCTTTGTTTTATACTGACCGCAGGAAGACGGAGTTGCTGACCCGCTATGAGCAAGACATTGTCGGTGTCTTGGATTGCTTTGACCGCGTGGTGGTCACAGGGACGTTG
>CALBCO010000148.1 GCA_937927265.1 uncultured Verrucomicrobiae bacterium
CCGCCGCGGGTCAGCGCGTCCATGGTTTCCGGCCAGAGTTCGAACAGGTGGATGGGGTGCTTGTTCATTGGGGGTCTCCGTCATGGACCAGCTCGGTCAACGGCCGGCGCGCGCGCGGCGGTTGTGGCTCCGCCGGGACACCGACTGGCAACACTGCCACGGGCCGCCCCCCGGTGGGGTGTTGAGGATCTGCGGCACGGCACCCTCATCGAACGCGCCGACCCAACAGGTGCCGAGTCCTTGGACGGTCGCCGCGAGCTGGGCGTAAGTGACCGCGATGGTTGCGTCCTGCACGGCGTACAATCTCGCGCCACGCTCGCCGTACTTGCCGCGGTTGCGGTCGGGGTTGGCGCAAAACACCAGCACCACCGGTGCGACGGCCACGAAATCCTGGTGCCACGCCGCGGCGGCCAGTTGCCGCTTGCGCGCGGCGTCGCGGACGATAATGATTTCATAGGCCTGCAAGTTGCCGGCGGTGGGCGCGTCGTTGGCGGCGGCCAGAATGTGTGGAGCGTCGTGGCGGCGACGGGGGTGGCCTGATAGGCGCGGACCGAATACCGGTGTTGGCAGGTTTCCGAAAAGTCCATGATGCACCTCGATTGGTTTCTGGGGTTGTTTCTATCACCGGCCCGTGCCCGTTGCCCAGCCTAGTCTTCGTGAGTCACAATATCCTTCTTACGTGCAACAATTGTTGCACGTAAGAGAGAAGTACGGATGTGTCGTCGTGAGAAAGCGAAGCCGGTTGCGTACCTCCGGCTCGAAGCCTTGACGAACCATCCTGGCCCTGGGGGATCGGCCCGCCAGCCCAACTCCCCGCCGCGCCGGAGCGCGTTGCGCCAACATTCTTGGGATGGGGGCCGTGTTAGGTGGTGTCGGCCAGGGCGGCGAGGCGGTCGCGTAGAGCCAGGCGGAAGGCGCGATGGCGGGCCACAATCTCCGGGCCGTGATAGCCCTTTGGCCATAGTTCCTGCGGCAAGAGAGGATCAAGGGAGAAGGCATAGGCGTAGGTCTGCCGTTCCAGCCGGGCGAGGCGGGCCAAGCCGGCCAAGTCGTGCGTCGCGCGCGCCTCGGACGCCCGCAAGCGCGGTTGTTGCAGGTAGGCGCGGTGGCGGCGGAAAATTTCCTCGAAGTCCCACGCCGCCTGCACGACCTCGGCGTCGGTGCACAAGAACAGACGGCGCACTTCGAAGCCGCAAAAACATTCGGGGATGCCCTCGGTTTCGAGAATTTCACGGACAATTGCCTCCAAAGGTCGCGGCCAAATCCAGACGCTGCGTTGGAGTAAGCCGATGTGCCGGTCGCGCAGCGCGCGCCACAAAGGAAACCGGTCGCGTTGTCGGATCATCGGCAAATCGAACGTGAGCACCCGCCAACAACCGTCCCAGGGGGTGTTCCAGTGTTCGGCGGTGGGCAACGGGGTGGGCAGTCGCGCGCGGCCTTTGGCCGTGAGAGCGAAGTGGACCTGGCGACCGCGTCCATGGCGGGCGATCAGGTCTTGCTGCTGCAGCCGTCCCAGCATTTGGGTGATTTGGCGGGGGTGGGAATACTCATCATAGCCGGCGCACAAGTTGTGCAACGTGGGGCGCATGAGTTTGCCGAGGCCCAACAGGAAGAGGTCCAAGATTTCCAAGCCGATTTGACTCTTGCTCACGGTTGCAACCTACGGTTTCTTTCCCCACAGCCGCAAGGCAAAATATCTTTTTTACATGCAACAATTGTTGCACGTAAAAGAGATATTGTGGTTAGAGGTGAGCTGGTGCGGGCGGGGGGCGTCAGTGGGTGCGGTCGTAGTCGGCAATCTTGGCGCGAACAGCCGCTTCCGCTTCGTCGTACATCTCGCGGATCATTTCGTCGCTGAACCGGTAGGTCCGGTCTTCGAGCGTGCTGGTGACAAGCCGGTCGAAGAGCCGCGCTTTGGCGTCGGCAATGTCCTTGCCGTAGATGTGATAGGAATCGGCTTGCCAGTTGAGACGAGCCAGACGGACGGCTTTGCCCGTGCGCTGGGAGATGCCGGCGGCAATGACGTCGCGATTGAACATAACGATGCCAAACATGTTCATAAAACTCGCGCCCCACGCGTCGTTGCTGCGAAAGCGGACGTTGCAGTTCAGCCAGAAAACTCCCTCTGTGTCTTCCATCAGCCGGTACCAGAGGGATTGGAGGCAGGGTGGGTCGTAGCAATCGAGGTCAATGTTCGGCATCCACGTGATCATTTGGGCCTGCCGGGTGAACGGTTGTTTCGCCAGTTTGGCGATGACCGCTTCGATTTGGTTCACCTCAAATGGCCCGACACGCTGGCCGGATTCCTGCCACGTGCCGTAGCGGGCCAGCCGGCCGTGATAGGTGTATTCCCACCGGGTATCCTTTGGGTCGTTCATGTTTTTGACCCAATGATCCTTCGCGCCTTGGACTTCCATCACGTACTCGCGCAAGTCTTCGATGCCGCCCGGGAACGCCTTATGAATCATTGGCTCGGCGAGCGGGTCGAGCACAGTCAGGTTCAATGTGCAATCGAGGCTGAGCGGGTCGCCCGGCTTGTCGTATTGCGTCGGGAATCGGGTGCCGTGTTCGTAGAGCGCGACGAGCGCCTTTTCGTAGCCGGCCGCAAGGCTTGTTTCGGTGACGTGCAGGACAGGGATGTTGTGCATATCAGGCGAAGTGGTGCCGCAACCGCGCAAAATTGTCGAGCACAATGGTGGTCGCCGGCTCAGCGATCTCTTCCACCTCGTGGTGCCAGGTGGTGTGGTAGGGGATGAAGACGGTGCCCCAGCCGGCCGCCTTGGCGGGGTTGATGTCGGTGCGAGGCGAGTTGCCGATCATCCACGTGGCGGCCGGCGCTAAGCGGTGCTTGGTGATGAGTGATTGGTACGTCGCGACGCTTTTCTCGAACACCACCTCGACGCCGTGAAAATACGGGGCGAGGCCGGAGCGGTGGAGTTTGCCGAGTTGTTCGTCGGCGCGGCCTTTGGTGAAGAGGATGAGCCGGTTGTGCTCGTGCAAGGCCGGCAGGGTTTCGTAGACGCCCGGCATCAGTTCGATCGGGTGCTGGCCAATGAAGTCTTCCCAGCGGGCAATCTGCGGTTCGAGGTCCGTCACGCCGAGGGCGCGGGCGACTTCGTGCAACGACACGCAGAACGCCCGGCTGCCGTAGCCGGTGACCTGGATGTTGCGTTGCTCGGTGGCCCAGAGAACAGCCTGTGCGCGCGCCGCCGGGATGCCGTGGACACCGAGCGCAGCGACAAATTCGCGGATGACCTGTTCGTAGTAAATGTTGTTTTCCAGAGCGTGTCGTCGGCGTCCATGAACAAGGTGCGGGCCGTCATGGCGGAATGGTTAAGGATGGATGTGTGGGACGGGTGTCGCGCCCGTCCGCGACGTTTGTTGCGGTGGGGACGGCCAAGATGGCTTTCCCACGAAGGAGCGGCCGGGGATGGTTGCGGGTTCATCGGTGGCGAGTGACGAGGGCAAAGTTCAGGGTTGAAATTAGGTGGGGGTTTTATAGACTGAATGGCATGACACTGCAAGACGTCCTCGACACGATGGAAGAGAAGATGATGAAGACGCTCGACGTGGTGCACAGCGAGTTTGCCGCGGTCCGCACCGGCAAGGCCTCAACCGCGCTCGTCGAGAATATCCAAGTGGAAGCCTATGGCACGCACGTCCGCTTGCGCGAAGTGGCGGGCATCGCCACGCCGGAGCCGCGGTTGATTGTCATCCAGCCGTGGGACCCGACCGTGGCGCCGGCGGTGGCCAAGGCGATTCAGACCTCGGCGCTGGGCATCACGCCGGTGGTGGACGGCAAGATCATCCGCATTCCGATCCCCGAACTCGACCAGGAACGACGGCGGGAGCTGGACCGAGTGGTCAAGAAACTGGCCGAAGACGGCCGCGTGGCGATCCGCAACGAGCGCCGGCACGGGATCGAGGCGGCGAAAAAGTTGCAGAAGGATGGCCAGATCACCGAGGACGAACTCAAGCACGCTGAGAAAGAGATTCAGAACAAGACGGACGAGTACATCAAGGAGATTGACACTGTCTTGGCGCACAAAGAGAAGGAAATTCTTGGCGTGGCCTAAGCCCGGCAACTTCGGCGTTGCCAACCGACGGCAACGCCGGTATATTCGCGCGGTCTTTTCCCGGTGACCCCATCGTCTAGCCCGGTCCAGGACATCGCCCTTTCACGGCGGTAACGCGGGTTCGAATCCCGCTGGGGTCGCCAGTTTTTTTTCGCGGGCGGGCCGATAGGGATGCCACGCCGGGGCGTCCGGTTCCGTCCCGACCGGCCTGCGGCGGCGCGCACGGCGTGCGCGCCCGACCAGCGGATTGCGGCCGCGCCGATAAAAAAGTTTAATTTTATGCTTGACGATCCGGGGCGACTCCTGTAGGTTGCCGCACCGTTGAGTGTGGTAGTAGGAAACAGCAACCGGTGAGTGCGAGCGTAACAACCTCTCGGTCAGGCGGGTGAAACGAATGAAACACAGCGGTTCCCAACGCGCGATTGCGCCACGATCGCGGCCGAAATCTTTTCTGCGTCGTCCGGCTCTTATTCCCTTGTCCCTCGCCGCGTGTTTGCTCTCCTTTGGTCTGACCTCCGCCGTCCAAGGCGGCTCGACGTTGTACTGGATCAATGACGATCCCGTCGCGATCTTCACCAATGCCGCCAACTGGAACACTGGCAATGCCCCCACGGCCGCCGACACGGTGATCTTCACCAATCAGACGCGAGGCGGCACTGTCCTCAGCCAGGTCATCACCAACATCGCCGTAACCAGCGGCGGCGCCTACGTCAACAACCTCTACCTGTTCACCGGCAGCAGCGCCAACGCGCCCTTCACCAACACGCTCCGCACCAGCGCGGCTGGCAC
>CALBCO010000149.1 GCA_937927265.1 uncultured Verrucomicrobiae bacterium
ATTCTACCACCCCCCTACAAAACTTGCAGTGCGCCCGGATGTGAGCAAAATCAGCTTGCGGGATGGCGAGGAAATTCCTAACGTCCGCGCTGCTAAATTCGGCGGCGAGCAGGCTCGCGGCTACCGTGAGCAGTCGGAGTAAACGGCCGGAGAAAAGAAATATGAGCATTCCCTTTAAGATTGATCTGAAAAACCAAGTTGCCGTCATCACGGGCGGCGGCGGCATTCTTTGCAGCGTGATGGCCAAGGCGATGGCTGAGTGCGGCGCAAAGGTGGCGGTGCTGGGGCGGACATTCGAAAAAGTACAGAAAGTCGCAGCGGGAATCACCGCCAGTGGTGGGCTGGCACAAGCCTATGCCGCGGACGTGCTGGACAAACCGGCTTTGGAACGAGTCCACGAACAGATCCGGGCGGCGTTTGGGCCGGTGGACATCCTGATCAACGGCGCCGGCGGGAATCACCCGATGGGAACCACCTCGAAGGAACGTCTCAGCCGCGACGACCTCACACAGAAGCAGGACGGTGTGACCACATTCTACGATTTGACTGTGGAGGGCATCCAGTTTGTGTTCAACCTGAACTTTCTCGGCACGTTTCTGCCGACCCAGGTGTTCAGCAAGGATATGGTGCTGAAAGGCCGCGGCAACATCATCAACATCTCTTCAATGAACGCCTTCAAACCACTCACGAAGATTCCTGCCTACAGTGCGGCCAAGGCGGGGGTAAGCAACTTCACACAGTGGCTGGCTGTGCACTTTGCGGAAGTCGGCGTCCGTGTCAACGCCATTGCTCCCGGTTTCTTTCTCACGGACCAAAACCGCGTGTTGTTGACTCAAGCGGACGGTTCACTCACGCCGCGTGGCAGGACGATCATTGGCCACACGCCCCAGAGCAAGTTTGGGAAACCCGAGGACTTGGTGGGTGCGCTGCTCTGGCTGCTCAGCGATGAAGCCAGCGGGTTCGTCACCGGGCAGGTAATCGCGGTGGACGGTGGCTTCAGCGCCTTCGGCGGAGTGTAGCGTTGATCCCTGCCCGCAGCCGGTCCGGGGTAATCGCAGCGAGCCAATAGATACCAAGTGGTTGTCGGCCGACCAAGCGATGCTGCCGCACCGCACTCCAAGACGCGCGTGCATCAGGCCCGCCGCCGGTAGGCCCAACGGTTCTGGATTGCGCCACCCCACAGTGCGGTGGCAGGGGGTCGCGCGAATGATGAGGAATTAGAGATTCAGTTTCTTCACGTTCTCCAAAACGTGGGCCGCGGATTTTTTCAACTGGGCAAGTTCGTCATTGGTTAGTTTCAATTCGATGATCTTTTCGACGCCGTTTTTGCCGAGGACGGCGGGGACGCCGACGAACATGTCTTGGACACCGTATTGGCCGGTACACCACGCGGCGACCGGCAGGACGCGCTTTTCGTCGTGAAGAATACTGCGGACCATTTCCACCACGCTACTCGACGGGGCATAGTAGGCGCTGCCGGTTTTGAGGAGGTTGACGATCTCGATGCCGCCGGTGCGGGTGCGGGTGACCATGGCGTCGAGCCGGTCTTGGGGAATGAGGTCTTCGACTTTGATGCCGGCCACCGTGGCGTACCGGACGAGCGGCACCATGTCGTCGCCGTGGCCGCCGAGTACCATGGCGTCCACGTCGCGCATCGAGACGCCGAGTTCCATCGCGATGAAACAGCGGAACCGCGCGCTGTCGAGGACGCCGGCCATGCCCATGACTTTGTTCTTGGCAAAGCCCGTTTTGATGCCGGCGAGATAGGTCATTACGTCGAGCGGGTTGGAGACGACGATGACGATAGCGTTCGGAGCGTTGGTTTTGATCGCGTCGCAAACTTGGCTGACGATACCAGCATTGATTTTGAGCAAATCATCGCGGCTCATGCCGGGTTTGCGGGCGACGCCGCTGGTGATGACGACGATGTCGCTATTGGTGCAATCGGCGGGGTTGTTCGAGCCGGTGACCTTGGCGTCGAAGCCCTCGAGGCAGGCCGATTCCATCATGTCGAGCGCTTTGCCCTGTGGCAGCCCCTCGACGATGTCAATCATGGTGACATCAGCGAGTTGTTTTTCGACAAGGCGTTGGGCAGTGGTGGCGCCGACGAAGCCGGCGCCGAAGACGGTGACTTTGCGGTTCATGTGATTCCTCCGGGGTTTTGGGCTGCTACTTAGCCCAAGCGGCGCAGGTCGTCCATCAAAAAGGTTGAACGGGCGCATTTCTCCGCGTAAAGTCCGCGCCACTATGAGCCAAGAAACCACACAGGCCACTGGTATCAAAGGCTGGCTGGGCTACCGGCCCGAAATCAAGGTGCTCGATTGCACCATCCGCGACGGCGGGTTGATGAATGATCACTTCTTTGACTTCGATTTTGTCAAGGCCGTCTATGTGGCTGATGTGGCCGCCGGGGTGGATTACATGGAGTTTGGCTACAAAGCCTCGAAGAAGCTGTATGCCAAGGACAAGTTTGGCCGGTGGAAGTTCTGCGATGAGGACGACATTCGCCGCGTCGTCGGCGACCAGAAGGGCACGACGAAGATTTCTGTCATGGCCGACGCTGAACGCACTGATTACAAAACCGACATTTTGCCCCGCGAGAAAAGCGTTGTGGACATGGTGCGAGTGGCGACCTACATCCATCAGGTGCCCACGGCGTTGGCGATGATCCAAGATGCCCACGACAAAGGGTACGAAACCACCGTCAATCTCATGGCCCTTTCAACAGTGCCCGAAGTCGAGGTGGATAACGCCTTGGAATTGTTCGCCGCGTCGCCGGTCGGCACGATTTATGTGGTGGACAGTTTCGGCAGTTTCTACACCGAGCAAGTGCAATATTGGGTGGAGAAGTTCCTCAAACACGCTAAGCCCGCCGGCAAAGAGATTGGCATCCACACGCACAACAACCTGCAGCTCGCTTTTGCCAACACGATCCAGGCGATCATCCTCGGCGCGAACCTGCTCGACGCCAGCATCCTGGGTCTCGGCCGCGGCTCCGGCAACTGTCCGATGGAATTGCTGCTTGGTTTTCTGCACAATCCCAAATTCGAGTTGCGTCCGATCTTGGAGTGTATCCAACACACCGTTGAGCCACTTAGCCAAAAGATTCGCTGGGGATTTGCGGTGCCCTATATGATTACCGGCTACCTGAACCAACACCCCAAAGAAGCGATGGAGTTCATGGAAGGCGACCATTACAAGGACATCGTCCGCTTCTATGATTCCGTGCATGAGGAAGATTAGATGAAGACAGTCGTGCTTTGTGGCGGATTGGGCACGCGACTCTCCGAGGAGACCGTGGTCAAGCCGAAGCCGATGATCGAAATCGGCGGCCAGCCGATTCTTTGGCACATCCTCAAACACTACGCGCACTACGGGTTCAAAGAGTTCGTGCTCGCTCTCGGTTACAAAGGCGAATGGATCAAGCGCTACTTCTACGAGTATCACCATCTGAACAGCGACCTCACCATCCGCCTCGGCTCCGGCAAGGTCGAAGTCCACCGCCCGGCTGGCGAGGACTGGACGGTACATTGCGTGGATACCGGCGTACCCACCCAAATCGGCGGCCGCATCAAACGCCTTGCTTCGTGGATTGGACAGGAGACGTTCTTGCTAACCTACGGCGACGGTGTGGGCAACGTGGATTTACGACGGTTACTTGCCTTCCACAAACAACACGGCAAACTCGCCACTGTCACCGCTGTCCGTCCACCCGCCCGCTTCGGCGGCCTAACGTTCGACGGCGAGCTCGTCAAAGAATTTGTTGAAAAACCCCAGATCGGCGAAGGCTGGATCAATGGGGGATTCTTCGTGTTGGAGTCGGGCGTGCTCGATTACATTGCCGGTGATGAAACCGTCTTTGAGCGCGAGCCATTGGAAAATCTGGCGCGTGACCGGCAACTTGCGGCCTACCGCCACGACGGTTTTTGGCAATGCATGGACACCCTGCGCGACAAACGGTTGCTCGAGTCGCTTTGGGAAAGCGGCCACGCGCCGTGGAAGGTGTGGGATTGATGCGCGTTCTCGTCACAGGACACAACGGCTACATCGGCACCGTGCTCGTGCCGTTGCTCCAGCAGGCCGGCCACGAAGTGGTGGGACTTGACACGTTTTATTTTGAGGGCTGCGCGTTGCATCCCAGCCCCGCCCGCTGTGCAGTCATCCGCAAAGATCTGCGCGATCTCACCACGCGCGACCTGGCCGGCTTCGACGCGATCTGCCATCTCGCCGCGCTCTCCAACGACCCGATGGGTGATCTCCAGCCCAACTGGACATATGACATCAACCACCGCGGTTCGGCTCGGTTGGCCGAACTGGGCAAGCAAGCGGGCGTGCGGCGGTTTCTCTTTTCCTCCTCCTGCAGCATGTACGGCGCGGGCGCGGGCGGCGACATGTTGTTGACCGAAGAAGCTCCGCTGCAGCCGCTCACCCCTTATGCCGAGTCAAAAGTCCGGCTCGAACGCGACTTGGCCCGGCTGGCCGACGACAACTTCTCGCCCGTCTATCTCCGCAACTCGACTGCCTACGGCGTCTCCGCCCAGTTGCGGCTCGACCTCGTGCTCAACAACCTCGTTGCTTGGGCGTTCACCACCGGCAAGGTCAAGATCATGAGCGACGGCACGCCGTGGCGGCCGATTGTGCATATCGAAGACATCAGTCGGGCGTTTGCCGCGTTGCTCGTTGCCCCGCGCGAGAAGATTCACAACCAGGCGTTCAACATCGGGCTGAACTCGGAAAACTATCAGGTCCGGCAACTCGGCGATATCGTGAAAGAAACCGTGCCCGGCAGCGTCATCGAGTATGCCGGGCAAGGCGGTCCCGACCCGCGCAATTACCGGGTGGATTTCTCCAAACTGGCGCGGACGTTCCCCGAATTGAAATTCCAGTGGAACGCCCGACGCGGCGCCCAAGAACTGTATGCAGCGTATCAGGCGGCCGGGTTGACACAGGACGACCTCACCGGCCGCCGCTTTATCCGCCTGAACCAACTCAAACACCTGTTGGCCACCGGCCAGCTTGACGAGACCTTTCGATGGAAATCAAACCGCTAAAACTGGCCGGCGCCTACGAGATCACATTGGCGCCGCGTTTTGACGAGCGCGGGTATTTCCTGCGCGTGTTCGACGAGAAACTGTTCCGCGAGCACGGCTTGACGACTGCGTGGGTGCAAGAAAACCAGTCGCGCTCAACCCGCAAACACCTCATTCGCGGCCTGCACTTTCAAGCGCCGCCGCACGCGGAGACCAAGCTTGTCCGCGTTGTGGTCGGCGCGATTCTCGACGTGTTTGTGGATATTCGACGCAGTTCGCCGACCTACGGCCAGTGGGCCAGCATCGAGTTGACGGCCGACAATTTCAAGATGGCCTACATCCCCAAAGGGTGCGCGCACGCCTTTTGCACGTTATCGGACGAGGCCGTCGTGCAATACAAAGTGGACGCCTGTTACGCGCCCGGTGCCGAAGGCGGGTTGCGTTGGAACGACCCGGCCTTCAACATCCCGTGGCCCACGCGCGAACCATTGTTGTCGGCCAAAGACCAGGCGTGGCCGTCGTTTGCCGGGTTTGAGTCGCCGTTCCCATGAAAATCCTCCTGACCGGCGCGACGGGGTTCATTGGCTCGCACGTGGCGGCTGAGTTGGCGCAGGCCGGCCACGATCTCCACGCGCTTGTGCGGCCCGGCAGCGACCCGTGGCGCATCCGCGAATTGTTGCCGTTCTTGCACATCGTGACGGGTGATGTATTGCATCTGCCAACGGGGTTGAGCGCGGACGTGGTGGTGCATCTCGCGTGGAATGTCGAACCCGGCCAGTATCTCGCCGCGCCGCACAACCTGGATTATCTCTGCGCCAGCCTGCATCTGGCGCGCTCGGTCGAATATCGGCGGCTTGTCGTGGCCGGGACTTGTTTCGAGTACGACCATGATGTTTGCCCCCTGACGGAAACCAGTCCGACCAAGCCGCAATCGTTGTACGCCGCCAGCAAACTCGCCTTAGGCACCGTATTGCAGCAGTTCGTCCCCAATTTCGCCTGGCTGCGGTTTTTCTATCAGTACGGTCCGAAGGAAGACCCGCGCCGGCTGATGCCCGCTGTAATCCGTTCCTTGTTGCGCGGTGAGCGCATGGCGTTGACGCCCGGCGAACAAATCCGGGACTTTTTACATGTCGAAGATGTGGCCAGTGCGGTGCGGTTGGTCGTGGAAAGCAACCTGACCGGGACCGTCAACGTTGGCTCGGCCGAGGCGGTCACGGTGCGGCAGATTGCCGAGACGATTGGTGAGATCACGGGCCGGTCAGACTTGCTGGCATTCGGCGCACGGCCATATCCGCCCGGGGAGCCGATGCGGATTTTGGCGGACAATACCCGGCTGCGCCAAACCGGCTGGCAACGCCGGTATGATTTGCCCACCGGCTTGCGTCAGACGGTCGTGTGGTGGCAAACTCAACCCCGGCAACCATGAACGAGCGTCCACTCATCTCGATTGTCTGCGCCGTCTATAACGAGGAGGCATGTCTGCCGATTTTTTACGAGCGGTTGCAGGCGGCGCTGAAGCCGTTGCGCGACCGGTACGACTTCGAATTGCTGTTCACCAACAATCGCTCAACTGATGGGACGTTGAGGGTGATTCGGCAACTGCGCGAACGCGACCCGAGCGTGCAGGTGCTGACCTACGCGCGCAATTTTGGCTACGAAGCGAGTATTGCGACCGGACTGCGATACGCCCGCGGCGCGGCAATCATTGCGATTGACGTGGACTGCGAAGACCCGCCGGAAATGTTGCCGCAGTTCATTGCGGAGTGGGAAAAGGGCTACGATGTCGTCTATGGGCAGCGCGACCGGCGGCAGGAGTTTGTCGGGATGCATCTGGCGCGAAAACTGTTTTACCGGATTACGCATTTTATGGCCGATGCCGAGTTCATCCTCGACATGGCGGAGTTTTATCTGATTTCGGCGGCGGTGCGCGATGCCGTGTTGGCGAATCGTTCGACGAAACCCTTTTTGCGCGGTGAGGTGGCGTATGCCGGTTTCAACCGCAAAGGGATTTCCTACGAACGCCAACGCCGTGCCGCGGGCCGGACGCATTACAATCTCTGGCGGGCCACTGAATTCGCCATTGCGGGGATTCTGACGACCTCAACATTTCCGCTACGGTTGCCTCTTTATCTTTTCCCGTGGCTCGTGGTGTGGAATGTGGCGCTGCTCGGGTGGGGAAAATTTCAATGGCTTGTCATGGGCGACCTGCTCTACATTACTTTTTTCCTGACGATGGTCTGTCTGTATCTGGCACGGACGTACAAAGACGTGGATCAACGGCCATTGACTGTGATTGACTGGTCGCAGTCCGCGTATGATGGGGCGCCGAAGTTGCCCCCCAACCTGACTGCCTCCTGACTGTGGCGGCTACGAGCGGTGTCGGATAAGCACGACGGTCAACACCGTGACGAACCCAATGAGGCTCAGCCCGGCTGCCAGAAGGTAGCTCCGCGGCGGTTGGTAGCGCAGTTCAATTTGGTGCGTGCCCGCCGGCAGGTTCAGCCCCATCAGACCCGTGCATACGCGGCGGACTTCCGCGGGTTGGCCATTCACCGTGGCGTGCCAAAAGGGGTAGTAACTCTCCGCAATCACCGCCAGGCAAGGCTCAGGTGTCGTGGCCGCGATCCGGATCGTGCCGTGGTTGACCCGCGTGAGTTGGACATCGGTCAGCGGCACACGCTGGCCGGGACGATTGGGAAAATTACGTTCGAGATCCCCCGCCGGATCGTGAACTACCGGCCAGTCCCGCGCGGCCAAACTTAAGACCGTTGGCACGGATTCACGGAGGTCGCCTGGATGCCAGTAGGCGCGCCGGTAGGCCGTGAGGTAATCGTGGGCGTGGTTGTTGCGAAATACCGCGAAATCTTCGTTCTCCGTCTGGACCCGGAATGCCTGGCGTAATTGATCGAGCAGTGCTCGGTTTGCGCCAGGATCTGTCTTGTCAAACACCAGGTAGCGCGCGCCCAGCAGATTGAACAGCGGACCGCTCACGTGTTGGTTGAGCAGGCCGGTGCCGAGGGGCGACTGCCAGTTGTAGAATGCTTCATAGACCTGCGGTTTCCCGCTGTACATCGGGCCGAGCAAATGAAAGTACCGGCCGGAAAACGAGTAGGTCTTCACCCAATCGGGATCGGTACGCAACGAGCCGTAGGCAGCTTGGAGATTGGCGATGGTCCGGGCGGGGACGCCGTTGTCTTTCATGGGGCGTTGGTATGGCCAGTAGTCGAGCAGGACCAACACCGCCAGACCGGCCACCCACTGCGGAATGCGGGTGGTGAGCACATCCGTCACGAAGAATCCGGCGAGCATGGCGAGCAGGAACGCGGCTGGCAGATCGTAGAACACAAACGGCGCGCGGATGTCGTTGAAGTACGGCACGAGCGCGATCAGTTGGAAAGCCGGCACGAACAGAAATGCCGCGAGGATGACGCCGGCGATGATCCATTTGCGTTGCGAGGTGAGCTTGCGTTTGGCGAACAGAATCAACCCGGCCACCGCAACGGCGATGGCCAGCAACGCCGCGAATTGCACCGTACCGGGCACGCCGGGTAATCCGAACAACGCGCCGAACGTCGTCCAGTTGGCGTTCCAGAGGTTGCTCAGGCCACCGGCCAGCGCGATGCTGGCCAGGAGCAGGCCGAGGAAGAACCAGAATCGCCGGCGGTTCACGCGTTGCCGGTTGAACAGCGCGGCGACGGCCACGAGCGCGAGCACGACAAGCCCGGCGTATTTTTCGGGCGAGTCCATCGGCAACGAGAACACGCGCCGGACCTGATCCAACTCGGTCTGGCTTCGAACGCCACCTTGAGCCTGGATGTGGCGTTGGACGCCGGCCACAGCTTGCTGGGTCATGACGCCGTCGCGATCCACGAGGGCGAACAGGCTCTTGAAGG
>CALBCO010000150.1 GCA_937927265.1 uncultured Verrucomicrobiae bacterium
ATGAAACCGCGGCGGCTGCACCCGACCAAGCGCACTTGGGAATACCAACTGCCCCGCGCCGTTTGCGCGGCCTGTTCGCTGCGCCAGCAATGCACGCGCGCGCGGCAAGGTGGCCGCACCGTTCCCCGTCACGAACACCACCCTCCGCGTCCGACTCCAGTCCTGCAACTTCACCGTCGTCTCGGCCACCAGTTTCAACCCGTTGGTCGGTTCGCCTTCCCACAAGGGCCACAACACCTGTGCCAACGCCCGCCGTACGTTCTTGGTCAGTCGCATCCCAAACACATACTTCGGACGCGGCACATCCTCCCGCTCGTGCCACGCCAGAATGGCCTCTTGGCCAAACGCCGTGTCACCGCGATTGATCTTCAATCGCTCCCGGATCGTGGGGTGCGCCCACCAGATGTCCATCATTTCCGTCCAGTCCGCCGCGCCAACTTCATCGCTGGCGCGCCAACTCATGTGCAAACACAACCGCGTGCCGGCCGCGATGCAGATCAACGGATGATGACTGCATCGGCCCGACTTGAACGGGTTGTAGCCGACGGCCGCATTCTCTTGGTGGCCGTAGCTCACATTGACTGTTGAGTCCCCATTGGCCACGAACTCCTTGGGCAACGCCGTGTACAGCTCGCGCTCCGTCCATCCCCGGCGCGACAACGGCGTGTTCACCCGTTGATAATTCAGTTCCGACCAAGAACAGTTGCTTCAGCGGCTCAATCCTGCGCAGTTGCTTGAGCAAATCCAGCACCTACTGTTTTCGTTACGGTTTCGGCATGGTGCGGAAACAACCTGGCACGGCTACCGGCTTTGGCGGCGACGGACGCTCTCTTTGATGCGTTGGATGTGACCACGGCCGAGCCCTTTCACTTCGCAGCCCAATTCGAAAAGCCGCCGAATCGCGTCGTCGCCGAGGATGCCGTAGCAATCCACCACGGCAATCGGACCGCCAGCCCATTTGACGATCTCTTCAGGCTTGAGCTTGAGATACGGCTCGTGTGGCACCGCCAACACCAACGCCTCGACCCCCTTCAATGCCGCTCGCAGGTCTTTTTGGACGCGGATTTTGGTGAGTTCGCCTTGATTGCGGAAAAACCGTGCCCACGAATGGCCAGGTGCGGGGTAGGTGTCCTGATTTTCAAGCTCGTACCAATGTTCGACGTACGGATCGTGCACCCGCAAGTCGGCGCCCATTTCGGCGAGTTTGCGCACAACGATTTCGCTGCCGGAGTAGCGCGTGTCGCCCACGTCCTGCCGGTAGCTCGCGCCGGCCAGCAATACTTCCGCCCCCGCAATGTACCGGCCCATGTTGCGCAACGCATCGCGCACCAACTCGGCCACGTGCAACGAACGGGTATCGTTCACGTCAATGGCCGTCGGTGTGATCTTGAACACGCTGTCGCCGTCTTCAAACCCGAGGATGTGCCGGTAGGCCCAGTAGCCCAGCCCGCCGTCCTTCGGCAGGCAGTAACCGCCAATGCCAGGACCGGGGAAGATGATGTTGGAGTGGGTCGGCCGCATCTTGATGGCGTTGATCACTTTGATCAGGTCCACGCCGTTGCGCTCAGCGAACAAGCTCCACTCGTTGAGGAATGCCAAGATCGTCGCCCGATAGGAGTTCTCGACGATCTTGGTTGTCTCGGACTCGATCGGCCGGTCCATCACGGTCAACGGGAACTTTTCGGTGTTGAGGACTTCGCGCAGGAATTTCTCCACGCGTTTGCGGGCCGTTTCGTTGCAGCCGGAGCAGACCCGCCAGAAATCGCGGATGCTGGCGACGTATTCGCGGCCCGGCATCACCCGCTCGAAACTGTGCGCCAACAACGGCTCGCTCTTGATCCCGCGCCCCGCAAATGCCTTCTTCAGGATAGGCCACGCCACAAACTCGGTTGTGCCGGGCGCAACGGTGGTCTCAATGAGCACAAGACATTTCGGCGGAATCTTCTCGCCAATGGTGCGCATGGTCGCTTCCAGCGCCGCCATGTCGGCCTCGCCCGTGCGCATATTGCCGAGCGAACGCTTGGCATAATCGCATTGCACGTCCACAATCACGCAGTCGGCCAACTGCAAGCAGTCGCTGTTGTAGGTGGCGACGAGCGTCTGCTTCTCTTTGACCGTCCGGTTGATCATCCGGTCCACTTCCGGGTCTTCGGCTTTGACCGGCGACACACCGCGATTGAGCAGTGGGATTTTCCAATAACTGCGTGTGCTGGGCCGTTGGCAACCGATGACGAACTTGCTGGGCTGGCCGGTTTTCTTGTTCACGGTGTCGGCTACAATCGCCGCCATTACCGCGCCGACGAACCCCACGCCCATGACCACCACCACTTCCTGCCCCTTGGCGCGCGCGGCCGCGGCCAGTTTTTCCAGCCGCCACAATTCCGCCGCGTACTCCGAGGGTTGCGGCAACGGAAACTCTTCACCCGCCGGACTGATTGATACTTTGACCTGGTTCTCGCTCATGGCTCGTTCCTTTCTACAGCAACACTGCCTGGTTGTTTCGCACCGACTCCACCACTGCCAGCGTCATCCGGCTGCTGGCGACAATTTCTTCCATGGGGATGGGCATCGGCCCACCGGTTTTTGCTGCCCCCAAAAACTGCCGAACCGCTTCCGCCTGTCCCTTGTCGCGGAAGTCGTCCACCACAACGTGCCGTCCACCGCCGAACACTTCAAAATGTTCCTTTGCCAAACCAGCATCCGCCACATCGAAATAATCCACGCTGCCCACCGACCCGTCAGCGAACCGGACTGCGACCTGCACATTATCACCGCCAAATCCCTGTGCAAACACGGAGAGCGGCCGCGCCTTTGCCGCAAACTGCAAGAAGTCCACAAAATGACAAACCTCCCCGAGTATTCGGCCGCCGCCCACGGACGGATCGTTCACCCAATGCCCTGCCGGCAAAGGTTGGACACTGACTCGGTAGCGCATCACCAGCGGCCCCGCCGGCAAGCCTTGCGCCCAGCGCGCGAACCGGCGATTGAACCCCACCATCAACCGGTCGCTCCCCGCTTGGAGAATCTCGTCGAGTTCCTCCGCCCGCAAACACAGCGGTTTCTCACACCACACCGTCTTGCCGGCCCGCAAGGCCGCCGCCACCATCTCTGCGTGCAAATTGTGCCGCGTGGCAATGAGAACCGTGTTCACATCCTTGTCCGCCACCACCGACCGCCAATCCGTTGTGCAACCGGCAAAGCCAAACTTCTCCTGCGCCTTCTTTGCATTCGCCCCGGTTGCCGTACAAACGGTATGGAGCACCACCTCCGGATGACGTTTGAACTCCGGCAGCAACACCCCTTGCGCATAGTGCCCGGCCCCAATGACGCCGAGCACGATGCTCCCGTGGGATGGGCTTCCAGCCCCTCCCGCCAGCCTTGCGGACAGGCTGGAAACCTGTCCCCCGTACTCAATCACCACGCCCCCGGTCAGTTCATACGCCCGCGCTGCGTCTTCAATCTTCAATCGGTGGGCCACCAGCGGTGCGACGTTGACCTTGCCGTCCGCGAGCAGTTGCAGAAACGCCGCCATGTTCCGCTGCTCGGTCCAGCGGACGTAACCGATCGGATAATCCACGCCGTGTTCTTCGTACTGCGGATCGTACCGGCCCGGCCCGTAACTGCGGCTCAACCGCAACTCCAGTTCCTTCCGGTAAAAAATCTCACGCGGCACCTCCATCCCGGTCACACCAACCATCACCACCCGGCCCCGGTCCCGACAAAGTTTCGCCGCCAACTCCAACGGCTCGTTCGCGTCCGTCGCTGCGGCGATGATCACCGCATCCGCAATGTCCGGTCGCGGCGCGTGCAACCCGTCCATCATGACTGCCGGGTCGCAACCCGTCACTCGACATCCGGCCGCCCTCAAAATCTGCACCGTCAACTGCCCGATCAATCCCAACCCGATCACCGCCACATTCTCGCCAATCCGTGCCTCGGCCTGACGGACGGCGTGCAGCGCAATCGCGCCAAGCGTCGTGAATGCCGCGTGCGCCAACTCCACCCCCTCTGGAATCTTGGCACACAAGTGCACTGGTACCGACACGATTTCGGCGTGACTCGCATAATCCTGACCCGCGCACGCCACGCGCTCCCCGACAGCGAATCCCTCCACACCTTCTCCGATCGCGATCACCGTGCCTGCGCTGGAATACCCGAGCGCTTTCCACGCATCGAGTCGGGATTGGACTTTCTGCACAGCGGCGGCGACACCTTCCCGCTTGACGGTGTCGAACACCTGTTTGACCAGGTCCGGGCGCGATCGGGCCTTGCCGAGGAGCGAGGCTTGGCCGAGAGCGACGGTGGCGCGTTCCGTCCCGGCGCTGACGACCGAGAACGCATTCCGCACGAGCAACCGCCCCGGAGCCACGACTGGCGCCGGCGCCTCGACGACCTTGATCGCGCCGCTCTTGAAATCCTGGATGAGTTGTTTCATCAGGTTGCCGCCGACTCTACCGGAGCCGCCTGTGAGAAGCAATCGCCAGTACGACCGCGTGATTGACAGACGTGGACTAACCGGACTAAGTCACCGCCCGGTGAAAGCGATCAACGTCCACGACGCGAAGACCAGATTCTCCAAGCTCCTGCTGGAAGTCGAAGAGCGGGGCAGCCGGTTTGTCATCTGCCGCCACGGCCAGCCGGTCGCGGATCTCGTGCCCCACCAAGCCGTCAACCGGTTGCAGCCCGACAAGAAGCTCGGCACGCTGCGGATCAAGTATGATCCGGTCGAGGAACTCGCGCCCGGCGATTGGCCGGCCGAGGCGCGATGATTCTCGACACGCGCGCGCTGTTGTTTCTGCCCAGTGGTGATCCGCACCTGACATCCGCCGCGCGCGAACGCTTGGCCAACGAGCCGACGGTTTTCTATTGTGCCATCAGCGCGTTCGAGATCGCGTTGAAAGTGCGGGATGACAAACTGGAGTTACCCCTCCCGGCGGAACGCTGGCTGCGCGCCGTGGCGGAACGCTATGGACTGGTCGAAATCCCCCTGGACACCAAGTTGTGCGTGGCGGCGGCGGCCTTGCCGCTGATCCACCGTGACCCGTGCGACCGGTTCATCATTGCCACCGCCAAACAACTCCGAGTGCCGGTGATCACGGTTGATGAGCGATTCCGGGCATACGGGGTCGAAGTGGTTAGTTGACCGGCGCTGCCCCGCTCAACGCAACGCGGATTGCAGTTCGTTGATGATCTTCAGAAACTGCTCGGCTTGGGCGAGCGTGCCGACGGAGAGGCGGAGCCAACCTTTCATCTGCGGCACGGTGTCTTTGTTGCTGACATAGACCTGCCGCGCGGCCAAGGCGCGCGTCACGGCGGCGGGGTCGCGGACTTTCCAGAGGACAAAACTGGCGCAGGTGTTGCGAGCCTCGAAACCCAGCGCGGTCAGGCCGGTCACGATGCGTTGGCCGGCGCGTTGAACTTCGGCAACCATCGCCCGCATGTGCGGCAGATCGTCCAGCGCGGCGCGAGCGGCTACCTGGGTAAACGCGCTGACTGCCCACGGCGCGGCGATGCGTTCCAGAATCTCAATCACCGCCGGCGCGGCCACGACGTAGCCGCAGCGCAGCCCCGCCAGCGAGAACGCTTTGGAGAATGACCGCAACACAATCAACTGCGGATACCGGACAATCAGGTCCACGCCGCTGACACCGTAAAATTCGTTGTACGCTTCATCGAGCACCAGCAAAGAATCCGGCCGGCGTTGCAGCCACGCTTCGACATCTTCATGCCGGTAACCGACGCCGGTCGGGTTGTTCGGGTTGACCAGATAAATCATTTTAGCCGTCGGCGCGGCGAACAGCTCGCTGAAGTCCGGTTGGAACACCTCGCGGAAATAAAACGGCACAATCTTTGCCCCCTGCAATTCGCACTGGACAGCAAACACGCCGTAGGTCGGCGACACAATCAACGCTGGATCGTCCTTCGTCAAAAAGGCGCGGGCAATCAGTTCGAGCGCCATGTTCGAGCCGTTGGTGACCAGCACGTGATCGGGCGCGACGCCGACGTAGCGGCCAATCGCGGCCCGCAACTCGGTGCAGGCGCTGTCGGGGTACCAGTTGAACAGCCCGTCTTGCGTCAGCGCCGCCCGCAACGCCTCCACCACGCGGGGCGACGGCGGGCTGCCGGCCTCGTTGAGGTCCATTTTCAACACGCCGGGCGCGTAAGCCACTGGTTCTTTGGCGTGGTAGCCGGCCAACCGCCGGGCGGCAGGCGTCTCAAACTTGCGTGGATCAAAATTGTTCATGCGTGAAATTCTCCTCGAACCGGCTCGACGCATCGGGCGCGAATCATGCGCCGGAACCGCAGCCAGTTTGCCCGTTTGGCCAGATTGCGCAAGGGTTTTGGCGTCACCCGCCGCACCGCCGGTGCCGTCTCGGCCCGCACCGCCGCGTCGCGCGCGTGCAACGCCGACAAATCCGCCGTCGGCCCAAACAACCTCCGCGGCGCGCTCCGCAACATCGCCGGCGTCAGTTCCGCGACGTCAAACTCCACACAACACCGCCCCACATCCACGCCGTAATGGGCGTCGCTGCCGGCCAACATCGGGATGCGGTGTTCTTTGGCCCACGCGGCGACGGCCCGGTTGTGTTCCGGTGATTCATAACCGCTGCACGTCTCGACGGCGTCGGCGTCAATCAAACCGAGACCGGATTTTGGATTGAGCGGATGCGGCACAAGGACGAAACCGCCTTGGGCGTGAATCTCGGCCACTGCCTCGGCAAACTCGCGCGCCTTGACCGGCTGCGACAGGAACAGCCCGATGATGTGCCGGCCACCTTTGAGCGTCACTTCGCAGCCGACGATCACTTGCACCTGCCGGCTGATGTCGCGAGCGCGCAGCGCGCCTTCGATGGTGTCGTGGTCGGTAATGGCCAGATGGGTCAGTTCCCGGCGGGCGGCAGTTTCCAACACTGCGCGCACCGATGCAAAACAGTCGTGCGAGTACTCGGTGTGACAATGAAAATCAGCGCGGAGCATGGGCAATCACCGTGCGGACTTTGCCGCTGGGCTCGGGTTTGATTTCGTCCACGATGGCGAACTCGACGGCCACCGTCTCGCCGAGGAAGCGGTGGAGTTTCTGGCGCAGCCCGGTCAGTTCCACATCGGTCAACTCGCGGGTCGGCACGAGCCGGACGGTCACGGCGTTGGGCGCGGTTTGGACGACTTGGAACTGCCGGATTTGGCCGTGGGTCTCGAACAACGTGTAGAACCGGACCGGCGGGATGAACTTACCTTCGCCGGTCACGATGAGGTCGTCGCTGCGGCCGAGGATGCCGCCGATGACCGGCAGGCCGCGTCCGCACGGGCACGGTTTCGCCGCCGGCAGGGCGAGATCGCCGAGGTCGTACCGGATGAGCGGCATGGCGTGGTTGATCAGCCCGGTGCCGATCATCCGGTACACGGTTGATGTCACAGCAGGTCGGTGAGACGCCGACTCTTCCATGAGGACATCGTCACGGTGCTTCATGCAAGCGCCCCCTCGCTCGGTGTCTGCAACCGGCACGAGTTCGAGAATGCCGCCTTCGGCGTTGACGTGGTAGGCGCCGCGTTGTTCGCATTGGCAGGCGGTGACAACGCGTTCGTTGGTGCCCCACCAGTCGAAGACGGGACATTGCAACGTCCGCTCGATCACGGCGCGCATTTCCGACGACAACGTCTCGCTCGACGTGAGCACCGCGCGCGGCGTGTGCACGGCCAGCCCTTCGGCGGCGGCGAACTGGGCAAAAATGAAAATCGAGGACGGATACCCGCGCACAAACTGCGGTCGGTAGCGGTTGAACTGCTCGACATAACGGCGCAGGTTCGCCGGGGTCATGTCGTACACGCTGAAGAAAAGCGTCTGCGTATGCCGGTCCAGTTTCCAGAGCGGATCGTGTCGGGCGGCTGGGATGTAGCTGCGGAACGCGGCGATGCGGTCGCCCGTTCGGTAGCCTGCCCACCGCCAAAACCGAATCGAGTACGCCATCTCGTAGGCCTTCTGATCGGCGGTCAACAGAAATCGGAGCGGTTTGCCGGTCGAACCGCTGGTGTGATCCTCGAACACGCCCGACCGGGGATGGTGCGGATTGCGAAATTGGTCGAGATGGGCGCGAACGGTTTCTTTGTGGAGAATCGGGATGTCTTTTAACTCGCTGTCTGGTCCGACACCGAGTGCCCGATAATACGGCACGCACGCGGCGACCTGTAGTAACGCGCGCAGTTTGCGGCGTTGGTCGGCAAGAATTTCGTCGGCGGACTTCCACTGCGACGCGCGCAGCCGGCTGCCATACAACCAGTAACCGCGGGCGTAGCGGTGCAAGACGTGCGGTTGCTTACTCATCGAATTTCCGCAGTCGTAACAGTTGGAGCAGTAACAATCCCATGAACCGCGGATTCAACAACAGGTACCGCCGCCAAAGCCGCCGGGGTTCTTGGAGCAACCGGTACAGCCATTCCAGCCCGATTCGTTGCATCCACAACGGTGCGCGCCGCACGATGCCCGCGTGAAAATCAATCGCCGCGCCCACTCCGATCATCACCGCTGCCAATTGCCCGCGATGCGCCGCCATCCATTTTTCCTGCTTGGGACAACCGAGGCTGACCAGTACAATCCGCGCACCGGCCTCGGTGAGTTGCCGGATATACGCCGCGTCTTCTTCGGGCCGGAGCGGCTGAAAGGGCGGTGTCAATGCGGCCGCAATCCGCAGGTTGGGAAACCGTTGCTGGGCAAACGCTCGGAATTTGCCGACACTCTCCGTTGTGCCACCGTACAATGCCACGGGGATTCGTTCGCGCTCGGCGGCCGCACAGACCGCCAACGTCAGTCCTGAGCCGTCCACGCGGGTCGCGTCGCGCACGCCGAGCCACCGCAACGCCCACACCAGCGGCATGCCGTCCGGCGTGACCAAGTCTGCGCTGTTGACCACCGCCCGAAACTCCGGCGCGTCATGCGCTTCCATGATCATGTGGACGTTGCAGACACAGACGCACCGCGACTCGCCTGCGCAGGCCCACTGGGCGATGCGCGCGGCAGCGTCTGGATAGTTGGTGGCATCTACGCGAACCCCAAGAATCGCGCGGGATGCAACCGGCTCTGACAATGCTGCGAACATCGGTGATGTCTGTATCATAACCGCGCCCGCTCGCCTGTCGATAAGGAACCGGCGGGGGCTTGGCCCGAATCATTAGCGACCCGTTTCAAAGCCGGAAGTAGGGTGAAGCGCGAGGGTGAAGAAAAGGGGCGCGGGCAGGATGCTCGCACTCGTGTGCCCGGCATGGGCATGAACAAGTCA
>CALBCO010000151.1 GCA_937927265.1 uncultured Verrucomicrobiae bacterium
TTGAACAAGTGATAGCCGGTGACCTGGAGGCCGCCGAGCGCATAGTTCACGGCCAACGTCAGCGCCACCACGGGCCGCCCGTCCACCGTGGACTGTGGCGGTGCGGTCAGTGCCTCGGTCAACGGCCACAACCGGCGGATGTGCGGGTTGTCCACAATCGCGTTGAAGTCATCAAACAGAAACGCGCCGGTCAGGCTGTTGTGATACGCCACTCCACCGGCCACGACGATGATTGCGATCATCCAATTGCGCCAGGTCATGGCCGCATCATAACCAAAGGGCTTGCCAGCGGGCAGCACAAACTCTAGCCTGCCGACATGATTGATCTGGGCAGCGACGATTATTTCATGCGCGAGGCGCTCCGGCAGGCGCGGTTGGCCTACGATGCCGACGAAGTGCCGGTCGGCGCGGTGATTGTCCATGCCGGCAAAATCATCGCCCGTGCCTTCAACCAAGTGGAACTCCTCAAAGACGCCACCGCCCACGCCGAGATGCTGGCGCTGACCCAAGCCGCGCACGCGCTGGGGGATTGGCGGTTGGCCGGGACCACCCTGTTTGTCACCAAAGAACCCTGCCCCATGTGCGCCGGCGCCATTGTTTTATCGCGGGTGCAACGGCTGGTGTTCGGCGTGCGCGACGAACGCGCGGGCGCGGCCGGCTCAATGTTCGCCATCACCGCCGCCGCAGGGCTGAATCACACGGTGGAGGTGGCGGCCGGGGTGCGGGCGGACGAAGCGCGGCAACTGCTCCAGGATTTCTTCCGCGCCAAACGGCAATCGCCGCCGTAGTCAGCCTGTCGTTGCGCAGACCGCACTACAAATTCGGTCGCCAGACGCCACCCAGCGTTTCCTGCGCATACGTCGCCAACCCACCCCGCCAGGCAGGAAAACCAAGTCCCCAGACCGAGAGAGCATCGAGGTCATCGTCGCTGAGCACAAGCTGCTCTCGTCGGCACCGTTGACCTTCGGCGATTAATGCCTCGAGTACTCGTTTCTGAATCCATGCCATGGGGAACTTTGTTCGCAACGGCTTGACAGCCGGTCCCACGCCACTTTCACGGACCAACCCGACTGGTCCCGCTCGCATCCCGAACTCCACCATCGCCGTGTCAATCTGTCCGGGCGCAACCTGTTCTCGGAGCAACTCCGTCGCTGCTGCGGCATAGCAAGCAACGAGCCGGGCGGTGACCGGGCCGGCCGTCAACACCGGCAGCTTCCCAATCTGTTTCACCAACGCTACGGCCAGCGCCGCCGCCGCGCTGCCCGTTCGCGCGCCGCGCACCACTTCCACCACTGCCGCTTGGGACACAGGCCGCGCCCAATACAAACCGACACACTGCGCCGCGCGATCCGTAACCGTCGCCCAGTCTTCCAGATCAGCCTCCTCCACCGCGCTGGCCAACACACACTCCCGGCTTGTCACCCGACCTAAATCCGTCCACACCCGCCGCCGCGTCGCGGCATCGCTCGTCATGGCCGCGATGACCACCTCACAATTCCCGAAACCCGACCAGTCAACGGTCGGGCGCACGGCCGGCCAACCCGCCTGATTCGTCTTCCGGTCGGCCTCGGCAATCCGCTTCATTCCCGCCGCCACCGCCTCCGTGCTGACATCGTACAGCCGGACCAGCAGACCGCGCGCAGCGCACCACTGCGCAATGGCGGCCCCCAAGGCGCCCGCTCCGACGACGCCGACTTTGCGAAGGGCGGTCCGACGCACGAAACGAACTGCCTCTGGGGCAGCCAATTTTTCGCGGAGTGTCGCGATGTGATCCAAGTGTCGCCATTCGGGGTTGATGATCAACTCGGCAAACGTCTGCGCCTCGGTTTCCAACGCCGACGGCAGCCCTTGCGCCAAGCCGCGCTCGATCGTGTCAATGGTCCGGCGCGGGGAAACCCTCAGCCGGCCAACCGACCGCCGGGTCTGTCGGCAGATGAACTGTCGCATCGGTGGCCAATTCTCCAACTGGCAGCCCAGCGGCAGGCGGCGCCGTCCTGGACGGCACAATGTGGGCGCGATACTCGTCAACTCGCGTGGCAGACAAATCTTGTCCACCAACCCCAGCTCCCACGCTGTCACCGCGCCAATCTCCCGCCCCGAGACAATGAAATCAAGTGCCCGGCGCAACCCGATCAATCGTGGCAGGCGTTGACTGCCACCCCAACACGGAATCAAACCCGCAGAGGTCGCCGGCAACGCCAGTCGCGTGGCCGGATCCTCCGTTGCCACCCGATACTGGCAGGCCAACGCCAACTCACACCCGGCGCCGATGCACGCCCCATGAATCGCCGCCACCGTCGGCGCGGGGAAACTGGCCAGGCGTTGGAACACCCGTTGGCCGCCACGCGCCAAGGCGGTAGCAAAACTCGCGCCCCGCAGTCCAGCCAACAAGGCCGGGTCCATGTCCCCCAAGAAACTGTCCGGCTTCCCGCTCGCCACGATCAACCCGGTCAAGGGCTGCGCGGCCAATTCTTCGAGCACCAGTTCCAACTCATTCAACAACTCCGCGCCAAACCGGGTGATGGACGAGGCGGGATCGTTGATCGTGATCCACGCGATCCGCTGGTCATCCACTCCGTATTGCACCACGCTCATGGTTCGCACTCCAGCACGACCGCCATCCCCTGCCCGCCGCCGACACACAATGCCGCCAGGCCGAGCCGCAGATGCCGGCGCTGCATTTCCTTCAACAACGTCAACACCAGCCGCGCTCCGCTGGCGCCCACCGGGTGCCCGAGCGCGAGCGCGCCGCCGTTGACGTTGAGCAGGTCGCGGTTGACCGGCAGATGAAACTCTTCCCGCAACATCTGCAAGACGGCCAACACCTGCACGGCGAACGCTTCATTGATCTCCAGCAGTTGCAACTCTTTCCAGCGCACGCCGGCGTTCTCCAACGCGGCGGGAATTGCCAAGGCCGGCCCCAGCCCCATGCGACGCGGTTCCAACCCGACCACGGCATAACCGCGCAACCATCCGAGCGGTTCCAGCCCCCACTCCGTCGCCCGTTCCGCGCTCATCGCCAACAGCGCCACGGCACCGTCGGTGACGGGCGCGGCGTTGCCGGCGGTGACACTGCCGTTGTGCCGCGCAAACACCGGCGGCAACGCAGCCAGCGCCGCCAACGAAGTGTCAGCACGGACGGTATTGTCGTCTTGCACCACCCGGCCGTCGCGCAGGTACACAGGGACAATCTCTTCCTGGAGTTTCTCACGCGCCGCGATGGCTTTCTGGTGCGACGCCAGCGCAAACGCATCCTGATCAGACCGGCTGATGGGGAATTCCCGGTACAACAATTCGGCGGTCTCCCCCATGCGCAGACCGCAGAGCAGATCGGTCAACGCAGCTCCCGCCGGCCAGTGCGACATGCTCTCGACGCCGCCAACGACAAAGATGTCTCCTTGTCCGGCCACGAGTTTTTCGTAGGCACTTGTCAGGGACTCAAAGCCGCTGGCACAGTTGCGTTGCACGGTGACCGCAGGCACGGTCGCGGGGATGCCGGCCCCGACTGCAATCACTCGGGACGGATTCACCGCGTCGGGCGCAGCGAGGACATTGCCGAAGATGACTTGCGAGATGCGTGCGGGATCGAGGCCAGTGCGTTCCAGCAATTCCGCGGTGACGATGCGGCCCAGTTCCACCGCCGACAAGCCGGCCAAGTTTGTTCCGGCCTTGCTGAACGGTGTGCGCACGCCACCGATGATTGCCAATCTGGCTGCGGCCATCAACAGCAGCGTATCATAGCCCCGCAACCGGCTCAACGCAGCGGTGGAGAGTTTTGCAGGAGAGCAATCAGCCGCAACGTCGTTTGGCCGGTAATGGCCAGACTACGCGGGTTGATCTTATCGAGGCTATCGTGTGGGGTGTGCCAATAATCGTTCAGCCCCGGCGCACTGCCGTATTCGAAATCAATCAGGTTCACCGCCGGAATGCCAGCCTCGAGAAATGGCGTATGATCGTCGGTGATGTGGCCGTTGAAATAACCGAAGTAGTCCCGGTAACCCATGTCCCGCGCCGCATCGAACACCCGTTGTGCCAGCGCAGGCGTGCTGTTGCGCGGTATCGTGATGTGCAGCCGTGCGTCGCCCACCATATCGAGCAAGACAAACGCCTTGATCCAGTCCACTTGCTGTTTGCCTTTGAGGTCCTCGACAAAAAACCGGCTACCCCACAAACCGTCCTGTGGTCCGTATTCAACCATGCACTCCTCGCCGTCGAAGAACACCAACCACAGGTTGGGTTGATTACCGGCCACGCGGGCGATTTCCAGCAACACGCCCACGGCTGAGCCGCCGTCATTCGCGCCCACAAAACGGAAATCCTCGAACATCTTGGTGTCGTAATGTGCGCCGAGCACAATCACCTGCCCCGGTCCGCCCCGGCCCCGCGTTTGGCCGATGATGTTGCGAAATTGCATCACACCGCGCGGCGTTGAGGCGCGAAAGACTTGTTCGCGGGTTTCCAACCCGAATTCCTGCAATTGGGCCGAGATGTACGTGGCAGCATAACCCAGCGCCACGCTGCCCGACGGACGCGGGCCATACCCAACTAATTGTTCGACATGCCGCACCGCTCGTTGGCCGTCAAACAACTGGGGGCGAATTTCGGAGTGCGGCCGCGGACCGCACGAGACTAGCGTCAGCGTCATGGCCAGGAGCAGGAGCAGTTTCATGACGGTCGCCATTCCTCCGCCCATTGGATTCGCCGCGCCAGGGACGGATGATCGTGCAGCAACCATTCCACGACGGGATGCGGGGAGATGTCGGCCAAGTTTTGCGCGCCCAAGCGTTGCATCGCTCGGATAAAAGCCGCTTTATTTCCAGTCAACTCCAGCGCAACCCGGTCCGCCAACCGTTCCCGGCGGCGGGAAAAAGCGTTGTTTAGCGGCAACACCAACAGCCCGAATCCAAACAGACACAACGCCAACAGTGGAAATGCCGCAAGGTCGGCCACGTTGGCCCAGCCAAACCGGTGCAACCCCGAACGCAAGGTCAGCTCCGCCAACCACAACCCGGCAAAAATCGTGACCGTATTCCACGCGAGCAGCCGG
>CALBCO010000152.1 GCA_937927265.1 uncultured Verrucomicrobiae bacterium
CGGCGGTCGCGCCCTACCAATACATACAATACAAAAAAGTATATTAGCCTGACATAAATTGTCGAGCATCTTCGATTCAAGTTTCGTAAGTCCTTGCGCCGGCGCGGTTCGGTTTCCTGGCACGCCGGTAGCGAATGGGGAGAGCGGAGGACAAAGACATGAAACGAATAGCTCGAATCTTGGTTATCGCAGCCGGAATGGTTGCGAGCGCCGGTTGTTCGACAATAGTCGCCCGCCGCAGTGGTGACTTGAAATACGGCCACCATGACGGCGTGTACCTCGGTGTAAAAACGTGGCCGTCATACACTGCGGCACGCCTAGACGATCCGCGCAAAGGCTGGGGTATGTTGGAAGGGAAATTTGGCCCGCTTGCTTTGCCATTCGTCGCAGCCGATCTTGGACTTTCCTTCGGAATAGACACCGTGATGTTCCCGGTGGACGGCATCTACTCTGTAACTTATCGCCATGAAAAACCTACTCCTCCTGCCCGCCGGTGAAGCGTTTCGCATAATGCGGGGGCAGCTGGAGAGGCCGCGACGGCAAGGGGTGTGGCGCTATGAAAACTAAGATTCTCATTCTGACATTGGCAGCGATGATGATTGGCCTTAGTTGGGGACGATACACGCGGACTCAACAAGAACGCCCCATCCCGGAACCGCTACCAATACCGGTGGATTTGAGCGTCTTGTTCCGTTAACCCAACCAACACGAAAGGAGATCCGTTCATGAACAACCTCATCATCCCACTGCCCCGACTCACGTTCTCGTGCGTATTCGGACTGCTCGGCACGCCGGTCACCGTTTGTCATCTCGACGATGTGGTAGTATTTGCCGCCGATCAATGGAGATATAAGAACCGTTACGCTACGAAACGGTGAGAGGAGGGAGCCATGAAACACATCGTTCTGAGTTCGCTAATCGCAATATCGGCCATGATGTGTAGTGGCTGCGCGAGCCTGTACAAGCGAGAGGTTCTAAACATCTTCCAAGGTCCACAATATGCCGGTCTTTATCCCGGAGTCTGTGGCGATGCGGAATTCGCTTTTGCTTTGGCTAGAGAGCATCCGGATAAATGGCCAAGTGTGTTCCTTACTGTGCCGGCAGCGGTGCTGGATTTACCACTTTCAGCATTCGTTGACACAATCTGTCTACCAAGCGATCTCGCGGAGTGGCGACGAAGACGAGAAGCTGCGCAGCGGTTTTTACCTGCCCATCAATCTACCGGTGGAGGGCGCAAGTAGGATTGCCGTGAAGTGCACCGTGGCTTTCAACAGGCGCGAGGCAACCAAATGAACTGGCCGGTCTGGATGGTGGTGGGGTTGAGGGAAGTGAGCGCGGTCGGGTTGGCACTGGTGAAGCCGATTCCGCAGGACCAATCGTATCACCGGTTCGCGGACGCGCGGATGTGGTTCGGCACGCCGAACGCGGCGGATGTGTGGTCGAATCTGCTGTTTGTCGTGGTGGGAATTGCCGGGCTGATGTGGCTGGCGCGCCGGCCGGTGCCGCAACGCTGGATATGGCTGTCGTTCTTTGCCGGCGTTGCGCTCGTTGGGTTTGGCTCGGCTTATTACCACTTGAATCCGTGCGACGCGACACTGGTATGGGACCGCTTGCCGATGACGGTGGCGTTCATGTCGTTCTTTGCCGGGCTGCTGGCGGAGCGATGGAACGAGCGCGCGGCGGCGTGGTTGTTTGTGCCACTGCTCGCGTTTGGTGTCGGCAGCGTTGTCGATTGGCATTACACCAACGACCTGCGCTGGTACGGTGTGGTACAATTCGGGCCGATGTTGGTGATCCCGGTTTTGCTGATGGCGCGGCCCGCCCGGTATTGGCGAACGAGCGATGTCTGGATGGTGCTCGGTTGGTACGCGGCCGCGAAAGTGTTGGAGCGCGCCGACGCGCTGGTGTTTGCGGCGCTGGGCGGCGTGGTGAGCGGACACACGTTGAAACATCTCGCGGCAGCAGCTGGTTGCGGCTGGGTGCTGCGCGCATTGAGGAGGCAGGCATGAGCAAGAAAAACGTGCAGTGGCTATATGAGGAGTTGCCGGGGTTGGTGAGCCGGGGGGTGCTGCCGAAGGAGGCGGCGGAACAGCTCCGGCAACACTACGGCGAGCCGGGAACGCCGGGCGGCACGGCAAAACGGTGGGCGATCGTGCTGTTCAGCATCCTCGGCGCGGCGTTGATCGGCGGCGGGATTATTCTATTGCTGGCGCATAACTGGGAGGAGTTATCGCGGCCGGTGCGGGCGGCGATTTCGGTCGCGCCGCTGGCGGGGGCGGCGGTGTTGGGGGCGTGGTTGTTGTGGACGGGCCGGACCAGCACGGCTTGGCGCGAAGGAGTCGGGACGTTTCAGACGATTGGGATTGGCGTGGCGATTTCGTTGATCGCGCAGACGTACAACCTCGGCGGGCGGTTCGATGAGTTCATGTTGACGTGGTCGTTGCTGGCGTTGCCGGTGGCGTATCTGTTGGGGGCGACGTTGCCGGGCATTTTGTATCTGGTCGGCATCACGGTGTGGACGGGTTCGGTCCTGCACGGTTCGGCGGAGCGATTGCTGTATTTCCCGTTGCTGGGTTTGGCGCTGCCGTATTTGTGGTGGACGAGTCGGGCGAACCGGTATCATCCACGGCCGGTGTTGTTCGCGTGGGTGCTGGCGATCACGGTGTGCATTGGTACCGGGATTGCGCTGGATCGAATGGTTGGAAGGTTGGCAGCTTGGCCGGTGTTGTTTGCCGGGTTGTTTGGGTTGCTGTTTCTCGTCGGGGCGCGCTGGTGGGGTGTGGCGATGGCAGCGTGGCAACGGCCGTTGCAGAATGTCGGCGCACTTGGGGCGGTGGGGTTGGCGTTGGTGCTGAGTTTTGGCGATGGGTGGTCACACAGCCGATGGGGCTGGGAAGAAATCCAAATGTGGCGCGCCGTCGCGGAATTGGCGGCAGTGGCGGTGTTCCCGGTGGCGGCGATCGCGTTATGGGTGCGCAGTTGGACGCGGCGGGCGTGGAGCGAAGTGATGATTGGCGCGGTGCCGGCGCTCGCGGTGATTGGCTGGGCGGCGGCGATGCGCAACGCGGAAATGATCGGTGCGGTATTGTTCAATCTCTATCTGTTCGCGCTCGGCATGGGGACGTTGGTGATCGGGTTGCGGGAACGGCGGCTCGGCACGGTGAATGCCGGGATGGCAGTGTTGGCGGCGGTGATTCTGTGCCGGTTTTTTGACAGCGACCTCGGCTTCGTGGTGCGCGGCGTAGCGTTTATTGTCATCGGCGTCGGTTTTCTGGCGACGAACCTGGTGTTGTTGCGGTGGAAAGGAGCGGCGAAGTGATGAACACGAAAATCCTCTTCGGTTTGTTCGTGGCGGTGGCGGCGGTGCAACTGGCGGTGCCCATCAGTCAAATTTGGAAACATGAGGACATCCTGCGGACCGGCGCGGTGTACAAGTTCAAGACGGCGCCGGTGGACCCCTACGACGCGTTTCGGGGCCGGTACGTGGCGTTGAACTTTGCCGACACCCACGCACCGGTGCGGCCAGGGGACACATTCGGTCGTGGCGCGCCGGCCTACGTGACGTTGCGACCGGGCGCGGATGGTTTCGCGCAATTCGTTGAGTTGTCCGCCGCTGCGCCGACGGACGGCGACTACCTGCGAGTCGAAACAACGTGGGGAACGGCAACGAACATGCAGTTCCGCTTGGCGTTCGACAAGTACTTCATGGAAGAGAGTCAAGCGCCGAAGGCGGAACAGGCGTATTGGCGTCACGGCAACCGGCGTGGCGGAACCAACGCGACCTATGTTGTGGTGCGCGTCAAAGGCGGCCGTGGTGTGATCGAGGACCTGTGTATTACCGATGTGCCGGTGCGGGAGTTTTTGCGGCGGCAAGCGGAGAACAAACGGCCATAGTCCACCACGAAGCCCACGAAGAGGAGGGCTTGCCGGCAAGCACGGCCCCGGCGGAGAAAAATCTGCTCGATCAACTGTCGGGACCGCGAAACGAGCACTCGTTCGAGGTCGGTTGGTGGGAAACACGGGCGACTTCGTTCTTCGGGGGCTTGCAACTGCCGCCAACCCCCTTGCAGGTTCTGCCCAAGATGTACCGCCGTGTTCTGGATGGTAGCCTGACTTTCTCATCGCCTTCATGCGAAAGTCAGGTTAGCAGCGGCGCTTCTGTGAAGCGCCGGTCGTTCGAAATTGGTTTTGCAGCGGAGGAAAAATGAATAAGCGGAAATTGGAATGGGGAATTACGACCTGGATCGGGTTGGCGGCAGCGATGTTCTTTGGGCCGGGATGGGAATTGCACGCACAAGGCGAAAATCAACCGCCGCCGGGCCGACGGTACAATGTCTTGATGATCGCCGTGGATGACCTGAATGATTGGGTCGGCTGTCTCCAGGGCCATCCGCAGACGAAAACGCCCCATATGGATCGGCTGGCCGCCCGGGGCGTGCTCTTCGCCAACGCGCACTGCCAAACGCCGTTGTGCAACCCGTCCCGCGTCAGCGTCATGACCGGAGTGCTGCCTTCGACGACGGGCGTGTACGCCAATCTGCCTACGTCGCCGACGGAAACCGAACCGCCGGCCCATTATTGGGAGCGGGGCAAGTATGTCACGATGCCGGAGTATTTCGCCCGCCACGGCTATCGCACGCTGGGGGCGGGCAAGATGTTTCATCAATGCAAATGGACCGGGCTGTGGGACGACTACGGCGTGCGCGGCGGGTTTGGCATTCCGGGATTCAATCGGCGGATTCAGAACGTCGCGCCGGCACGCATTTCGATTGGGGCGCGGCGCCGGAGCGCGACGAGCAGACGTTCGATGCCCAAGTGGCCGACTATGGCATCGCATAGCTCGGCAAAACGCACGACCGGCCGTTTTTTCTGTCGGTGGGATTCTTCCGGCCGCATGTGCCGTTGTATGCGCCGCCGAAATGGTTCGACGTGATCGGCAAACCGGAAGACATCCTGTTGCCGACGGGAATGAAGGACGGTGACTTCGATGATCTGCCGGAAGCCGCGCGGCTCATCAGTCCCGGCGTGTTCGAGTCCTATCAGAAACTGCTCCAATACGGCGGGGTCGAAAAGTTGCGCGAGTTTGTGCATGCGTATTTGGCGTGTGTGGCGTTTGTGGATCACCAGATTGGCCGGGTGCTGACCGCGTTGGAGCAAAGCCCCTATGCGACCAACACGCTGGTGGTGCTCTGGTCCGATCACGGCTACCATCTGGGCGAGAAAGAGGCGATTGGGAAAACCACCCTTTGGCAACGGTCGAGTTGAGCGCCGCTCATCCTGGCCGGTCCTGACATCGAGGGCGGCCGGGTGTGTCAGCGGCCGGTGGGGTTGATTGATTTGTTTCCGACGATCAGTGACTACTTGGGGTTGCCGCCGTTGGCCCAATGGGAGGGGATCAGTTTCGTGCTGCAGTTGCGGGACGTGACCGCGCCGCATCCGCCGGTGATTGTGACGATGAACCTGACCGACCACTATGGCCCGACGTGGGCCAACAATCACGCGATTGTCTCGGATCGGTACCGGTATATCCGTTACCGGGATGGGGCGGAAGAGTTTTACAATTTCGAGGCGGACCCGCGCGAGTGGCAGAACCTCGCCGGCAATCCTGAATACCGGTCGTTGATGGACGAACATGCCAAGTACCTGCCGAAGGTCAACGCGCCCGGCCTCCCCAAGGATGTAAAAGCCAAATCCCCAAAGCAGCAGAATCCCCGGCAGGATGATTAGAGCTCATCCGGAAACCTCCTCGGTTTGTCACCCTGAGCGAAGCGAAGGGTCTCAGTCGTTTGGGAATTCGCGAGCACAATAGAGATTCTTCGCTTCGCTCAGAATGACATAGTTTGGGAAAAAAGTTTCCGGATGAATTCCAGACCGATTTTGCCGAAAGTCTGGCACGATGTCGCGCAGGTGATTCATTACTACAAAGCCGTGCTGCCGACGTTGGCGATTGTGGTCTGGCACTTTTACTGGGTCATCTTCGACCCGAAAGAATACGCGGTAAATCCGGCTTGGTTGATCGGCAATAAAGCGGCCCATAAACCCGAGCCGTAGCCCGTGGATCGCCAGACTGAACAGGAGCCAATGGTTCAGCGCAAGCTGACAGCCAAGATGCTGACGGCGGTGGGCCTGACCATGGCGCGCGCTTGGTCCCAGCCGGTCGCCAGATCGGCCAAGCGTTGCAGACCACGCACCCGACTCAGCAGGCCAGAAGTGCGTCCTGAACACGACGAGTCAGATAGGCGACAGGGATGCTGGAGAAAGCAGTGAGTGGATCGGCGCCGACGGGTTGGCAACGACACCCACGCTGGCGCGGGTGCTCACGCCAGCGGTGAATTTCTGATTGTTACCGGCGGGCCGGAGCTGAGGTGCTGGCCACCCCACCGATCCACAGAATGGACTCGAAAATACGGCGGCCATCTTCGCTGCCGAGAATGGCTTCGCTGGCGCGTTCGGGATGCGGCATCAAGCCAAAGACGTTCCGTCCTTCGTTGCAGATGCCGGCGATGTTGTCCAAGGAGCCGTTCGGATTGGCGGCGGCAGTGATTTTACGGTCGCGGGTGCAATACCGAAGCACGATGCGTTCTTCGCGTCGCAGTTGGGCAAGCACAGCCGGCTCGGCGAAGTAACAGCCTTCGCCGTGGGCAATCGGGATGCGCAAGACCTGGCCGGGCCGGCAGGCGTTGGTGAAGGGTGTGTTGGTGGTCTCGACGCGCAAATAAACGTGCTCGCAAATGAACTTTAGGTTCTTGTTGCGGACGAGCGCGCCGGGCAACAAGTGCGCTTCGCAGAGGATTTGGAAACCGTTGCAAATGCCGAGGACGAGGCCACCGGCTTTCGCGTGGTCGGCGACAGCCTTCATCGCTGGCGAAAAGCGGGCAATCGCGCCAGTCCGAAGATAATCGCCATAGCTAAACCCGCCCGGCACAATGACGCAATCCACATCACCAAGCGTGGCGTCTTTGTGCCAGATATAGCGGGTCGGCTGACCGAAGACGTTGGCCAGCACGTGCCAGGCGTCCTGGTCGCAATTGCTGCCGGGGAATTGGAGGACGCCGAATTTCATTGGATCGTCAGCGTGTAGTCTTCAATGACCGGGTTGCTCAACAAGCGGTGACAGGCGTCATCGAGCTTCTTTTTCAACGCCGCCTTGTTGCGGCCGGTGAGTTCGACCTCAATGAACTTGCCGATCCGCACATCTTTGATCCCGGTGAAGTGCATGGATTCAAGCGCGTGCTTGACGGTCTTGCCTTGCGGGTCGAGCACGGTTTTCTTGGGCATGACGATGATTTTGGCTTTCATGGAGCGGCACTGTTCTACCACGCCCATCGCCGCGGTCAAGGCAGGATGGCGACGCTGTCGGCGTCGAGTTGGGCCCAGGCATTACTAGTCCCAAAACAAGCGCGTTTGTCGTTTCTTTTTGAACCGTAGGCCGGGCGGCGGTTTTTGGGTGGGGATTCTGTCCCCGGTGGCCTCTGTTGGGGTTGGTCAACCTCAGCCGCACGGTCGGTTTCCTTCCGAGGCGCCGAGGCGCTA
>CALBCO010000153.1 GCA_937927265.1 uncultured Verrucomicrobiae bacterium
TGTCGTCGCGGTTGCTGAAGGTGACTTTGAGGTAATACTGGATGACATCATTGGTGCCGAAGCTGGCGGTGTTGACGCTGTTTGACCAATATTGATTGCTGCCGGCGTTGTTGCGCCAGGTGAGGGCGACCGAACTCCACGCGCCGGTGGCGTTGCCGGCAATGCCGCGATAGATGATCCAGCCGCCCGTCTGGTTCGCGCCGTCGCCAAGATAAACGCCTTGAGTGATGGTGATCGGGGTACTGGGCCCAATTTCGAATTCTGGGCTGCGCATAGCGGCACCGCCGAGGTCGGTGGTGTTGTCGGGAATGTGCCAGGCGTTGCCGATGGCGGCGTGAGCGCCGATTGCGAAAACGCTCCACCCGGCGGTGATGAGCAACCACGTTCGGGTTTTCATGAGCACGGTCTCCAGTTGGCGCGGCCGCGGTCAGTCACCGGCCGCGGTAAACTCTTCGTCGGTCTTCAACTCCCGGCCCATCAACACGTAATCGTGGGGGAGGGCCTGCATGTCGCGGGCGTAATCTGGCAGCCGCAACAGTTCGCGAAACCCCAAGCCGGCAAACGCCCGACGCGCGCCTTCCTGCTCGCCCATGAACTCTGCTTCGAGTTTTTCCAGGCCGACGTTGCGGGCAACGTCAATCAGCTCGCGCACCAACAACGTCGCCACGCCGCGCTGACGATAGGCGGGATGAACGGCGACGCTGATCCGGCCAATGTGTCGTTTCCAGCCGCCGAGCGTTTGATGCAGCGAGGCGTCGCCAATGATCTGCTTCCCATCCAGCACCAGCAGGGGCAGGATGCGGCCGTAGTCAATCTTCTTGCACCATTCGCGAATCACTTTCGGCTCGGTGACGCGATGTTTGAACAGCAGCCGCTCGGTCTCCGGCAACGCGCAGAAGAAGGCATGGAAAGCCTTTTCGTCCGTCGCCTTGAGCGGGCGCACGGCGACAGGCGTGCCATCGCGTAGGGTTTCGTGTTTAGGGTATTGCTCCAAAATGTCATTCAGTTGCATGGGCCACCTCGCTGCCACAGTAGCCCGCCGGCTTGGCGATGGCAAGTAGGCCGCCGCTCTTCGCGAGCGGCTCGACGCCGTGGCACGATCTGGGGCGGTGTCTTCACGGGGTTTGCACCTGCACTTTGTAAAACATGAATGCGGCGGCGGTCCCGTAATCAATGTCGCTGGTCATCGCCCCGGACGCTTTGATCCAGCCGGGACGCAGCGGCTCGAACGGCCCGGCCATCGTATCGGCAGCCACCACCCGATAGAACTTGCCGGGAACGCTCGTCCACTGGATCGTCACGTCGCCGGTCGCGGCGTCGCGGGTGATCCGGAGGATGCGCAGCACGGAGGCTGGGTCGTCGGGATGGGTGCCCGCCAACGATTCCTGCAAATCGGTCAGGCCATCGCCATCGGGATCCACATTGCCGTCCTGCCAGACCAGCGGGTCGCGGTACTGCGCTTCCCAACCGTCGTTCATGCCGTCGCCGTCGGTGTCCCACAGCGTCGGATTTGTTCCGCGCGCGGCTTCATCGCAATTGGACAAGCCGTCGTCGTCCGGGTCGGCGGTGCAATCGGTGGCACTGAGTTGCAGGCCGAAGCTGAACACGGTGGCGGTGCCTTGCAGTTCGACTTGTTGGGTCTGCGCCTGATTGCGCATGGTGATGGTGGCCCAGATGTTCGTCTTGTCGGTGGCGGCGGCGTTCCAAGTGACGTTGCTGTGGCCGGTGTCGCTGACGCCCAGTGCGGTGACGACGATGGCGCTGGCGTTGGTGTTGGCCACGGTGACTTTCCCGGTGTTGAGCGCGGGGCCGCTGAGGTTGGCTTGGCCGTTGATGAGCAAATCAAGCAGGTCGGGCGACAAGCCGTGGCGGATGTAAAGCTGGGTGATGGGGCCGGTCAATTCGTAGCGCGCTTCAAGCCGGTCGCTGTTCGGCGCGAGCGTGATCGTCTTGCTGATGCGGTTGTCGCTGCTGCGCAACCGCCACCCGGTTTCGCCGCCATCGTTGACAGTGTAGAGGTCGTTGACGTATTGCGCGGTGTTCGGGCCGACCGCCCACCAATCCTTGAACCCGCTGGTGCGATGGGCCGCGACAGCGCCGCCCGCCAAATTGGTCGCGCCTTCGTCCTCGGTCCCGGTGTTCGCGTAGCTCAACGGATTGCCGATGACTTGGAACACGCCGCCGCCGTGGACATCGCGCGCCCAGGCGCCGACCAACCGGCCGCCGCTGCGCTCAAACACCGCGAACAGCCGGTCGTTGTAGAGCAGGTACTCGTTTTCGCCGTCGAGATCCACGTCCTCGGCGCTCTTGACGGTGCCCGTGGGCGGACTGACGGCCCACTGGTGGACGCGCTGATAGCCAGCGGCAAACCGGGCCTGGGCCTGCGCATGTTTGGCGAAGTCGGCCAGCGTGTTGTAATCGGTGTCGGGATAGATGTAGTCGCCCGTGCTGAACTTGCTGAGGTCGTTGGTCTGGTGGTTGTGGAAGGCGGTGATGAACGTCGCGGCGTGCAACGCGCCCTGCGCCAACGGCGCCAGCCCGGCCACGGTGACGTTGGTGACGCTGGCCCACGCTTGCCCGATCAATCCCGTGCCGGTTGCCTGCATTCCAAACGCCGCCGGCAACGGGACGCCGCTGCGGATGTTGAATACTTTGTCGCGCAACCCCTCTTCCTGCGCCGAGCCGATGTACCACTGGTCGTAATCTTCCTGCGTGGCGTGGTCAATCCAGTCATGGGCGACCTTCCGCAAACTCGGTTGCGTGCCGCGGTTGACATTGCCCCAGGCGTCCCCGGTGCCGTCGGGCGGCAAGGACAGATCCACTTCGCCGGCGGCGATTTGTTGGGGGGTGACGAGTTGAATCCACGGCCGGCTGGCGAGCCAACGGAGGTTCACGTCGTAGGCGTCGGCTTGGGTCTTGTTGGTGAAATCGCTCCAATCACTGAACAAAATCACGACCTGGTCCTGCGCGCTGCTGCGGGCTTTGCGTTGGAGCAGGGCGCGCAACGGCAGGTTCAAGCCGCCGTCGTGATTCAGGAACCGGTAGGTGCTGGCCTGGTCGTTGATCACGAAACAGCGGACGCCGTTGATGAGGTTGAGCCGGTAGCCGTCATTGCCCAGCGCCGAGCTGCGCCCGAACCACTTCGTCAGGTGCCGCATCTGGTCAATGAACGTGTATCCCGCGCCGAGCGTGGCGACTTTGGCCAGGACATCGGTGTCCACCACGCGCTCCGGCGTGAAGAAGACGTGGGCCGAGGGCGGTTGCCCGTAGATGCCGGTCAGGAAAGCGGCGGCGAGGGCGACGTTGTTGGAGTGATAGGCGGTGTCGAAATACGGCAGGATGTGATCGCTGAACGTGGTGCCGATCAATGCCACCGTGTTGCTGGCCGCGAGCGCGCTGACGCGGGCGTTGAAAGTCGGCCCGTCCCGCCACGGTTGACCATCACCGGGATCCACCTTGGCCCACTGGATGGCGGAGGCGAGGGTGGGCGTGACGTGCAACGCCAGCGGCACCGTGTACGCCTGATGCACATCAAGCGGCCGGTAATAGCCGGCGCCGCCGGCGGTGTTGATGAGTTGCTGCATGTCGCTGCCGGGTTTGATGGCTTGATTGCCGTGGATGAGGGTGATGACCTTGCTGCGTTTGCCGCAATCATTGGCGGCCTTCTTGCCGAACCAACTTTTCAGCACGCTCTTGTTGCCGGCGATGTTGACTTGGTCCTTCCAGTAATCGGAAGCGATCCAGTCATCGTAAATCGAGTCGCGGATGTCGCTGCGGCCGCCAATGTCGCCGGGGCCGACCGGGTTGTTGGCGGTGCCGTCTTTGGTGGTGAAGACCTGATAAAGCAGGTCGGCGGCATCCAGCCCGTTCCATCCGGCATCAAGTAAGGCCTGCCGGCTGATGGAGAACTCCACGGCGTCGAGCGTCGAGTTGTAGTACGACGCGCCGAAGCCGTTCGCGGTGTTCTGGTCGCGGGCGACGACGCCGAAGCTGGCAAGATTCTGGCCGATGGCGGTGGTGTTCTGGCCGACACCGCGCTGGGTGTCCACATAGACGCGCCCGAAGTTGCGGCCGTAGCATGCGACGACGGCCTGCCACTTCAGGTCGGTGCCGGTGTCCAGGTCGTCGGGCAGGTTGTATTCGCCGTTGCCGGGGTTGCCGGTGTTGATGACGACGTAGATATCGAGATAGCCATCCTCGGCATAGGCCTGCAAGTCATGGAGGTCCACGCGGAAATAGAACTGGCCGTCCCCGCCGAGGACGGGATCGCCGCCATCGTGCGCGTAGAACGCCACCAGATCGCGTGACGAATCAAACCCGTCCCAACCCCGATACACGTCGGTCTGTTGGTTGTTCGGGCCGTCGCCGTCGTATTCGTCGAGGGCGATGAGGTCGCTGATTTGCCAATCGGTGAACTCGCGCCGGTTGGTGACGGAGCCGACGACGACCGGGATGGTGACCGGGCCGATGATGATTTGGTTCGGTGGCGGCGGTTGGCCGGTGTCGGGCACGAGCGGGTTGGAGCCGTTGGTGAACTCGGTGAGATTGTCGAAGCCGTCGGCGTCGGGGTCGCCGGCCGCGCCGTTGCGGGTGCTGGCAATAATCGCCCCGGTATTCATATTGGTGTGGCCGGGGATGCCATCGTCCCACGGATCGAGACCATATTGGACCTCCCAACCATCCGGCAGCCCATCGCCGTCGGTATCCGGGTTGAGCGGGTCGGTTTCGAGCCACACAGCATTGGGGAACTGGGCGAATAAGGCCGGCCGGTCAATGCGCCGCGAATACTGGCCGCCGACAACGGGCGGGTTGGCCAACATCCCGGTCACCACGCCGCTACCATCAATCAAGCCGATGTCCACCCGACCGTTCAGATTCTTGTCCTCGCCGTACCCGTCGCTCAACCCGTCCGCGTCCGAATCCGCCACGACCGGCGATGTTTCAGTCCATGTCTCACCGCCGTCCATCTTGCCGTTTGGCCAGTGGCGCGCGAGCGAGG